>NZ_JAOTRZ010000358.1 GCF_030247655.1 Trichlorobacter sp.
TAACAGATGGCAAAACAATATGGAATGGTTATAGATCTTCAGAAATGTGTTGGCTGCGGGGCCTGCGCCCTGGCTTGCAAGACTGAAAACAATACCCAGGGCCGGGCCGATGGACAGACCTTTAACTGGGCTGACTTTATCTACCAGGAAGAGGGGAAGTTCCCCAACGCCACCTACCGCACCATTCCGGTGCTCTGTAACCATTGTACGGACGCCCCCTGTGTAAAGGCCTGTCCGGTTAAACCCAAGGCGATGTTCAAGACACCGGACGGCATCACCATGCACAATGACGAGCGCTGTATCGGCTGTCTGCGCTGTCAGAAGGCCTGCCCCTACAGTGTCACCGATGTGGTTAAACAAAAGTCTCAGTACAGCGTGATAAGCGCCAACATGGCTGAAGCTCACCCGGCCTCACGGGACAGCAGCGAAATGGTCAAGGGCTGCACCGCATCCGGCGCAGAGACCGCTAAAGCGGCCGGCGCGATCCCGCCTCATAAACACAATTACCAGCACCCTGACTACGCCAGTGTGCGTAAGGCAGGGGTAACGGAAAAATGCATCTTCTGCGAGCACCGGGTTAAAAAGGGGGAGCAACCCTACTGCGTGGCTGCCTGTCCCTCCAAAGCCCGCATCTTTGGTGACCTGAACGATGCAACCAGCGCTCCGGCCCAGGCGTTGAGGAAGCACAAGCCGATGCGGTTGAAGGAAGAGAAAAAGACCAAGCCGAACGTGGCCTATATCCGGTCCTTTGATACGAAAAAGAAAGCCTGATCCGGCCTTCAGCAGCATGCCTGAAACGGGGGATAGGATGGGTTCTATCCCCTGTTTCAATCGGAGCACCAATGGAAACCTGTAACGAAGATATCTATCGTCTGCTGGCAGCCTGTTTTTATCCACCAGCACCGGCATTGCTTGAGGAAGGATGTTGTACCAATCTGGCGGCATTGCTGGCTTCATCTTGTCCGCACGCAGCACAGCAGGCTACAGAGGCAGCGCGATTGCTGCACGATGCCGATCCGCAAGAGTTGCTGGTTGAATACAGCCGTCTTTTTCTCGGGCCATTCAAACTGGTTGCCCCACCCTATGGTTCGGTCTGGCTGGACCAGTCAAAGGCGGTTATGGGTGAGTCCACTGCCCGGGTGGCTGCCTTTTATCAATCCCATGGTCTGCAGTTGGCCGAAGACTTCCCGGAGTTGCCGGACCATATTACGGCGGAGCTGGAATTCCTCTCCTATCTGGCCTTCAGGCAACGGGAGGCAACAACCGCAGGAGACAACGCCGGAACAGCAGCGTATATTCAGGCACAGCAGGAGTTTCTTGCCAGTTTCCTGCTGCCTTGGCTGACACTGTTTTGCGAAGCGATTAGTGATGATGGTGAAGCGCCCTTTTATGCAGCTATTGCGCAATGCACCTTGGCCTTTACCACTGCACAGGTCACGGACCATGCCTGAGCAGACCGGCAGCCGCAATGATCTGCGGATTGACCATTCACGCTGCCTGCCGATCCGCTACAGCGAAAGCAGCTGCCGTCGGTGTATCAAGATCTGCCCGCACGGTGCCATCAGCATTGATGAGCAGCTAACGGTTGATCAGGAACGCTGCAAAGGCTGCCTGCTCTGCACCACCGTCTGCCCTTCAGGCGCCTTGGAGATCAACCATGATTTTGCGGCCTGTCTGGCAGCACTCGCCAAGGTCA
>NZ_JAOTRZ010000082.1:0-10000 GCF_030247655.1 Trichlorobacter sp.
AACAGAAGGTAGATTTTGATGCCTTGAAGACCATCGGCAAACTTGGGCTTAACCCTCTTTACGGCACTGCCCGCGGATATCTGGATGCGCCGCTCAAGAGTCTTGGCATCACCTATGCCATTATCAATGACCATCTTGATCCGTATTTTGGTGGCCAACCTCCAGAGCCGTCCGAGGCACACATTCCAGACTTCATCTCGTTGGTGAAGAATGATCCTACCATCCGGCTTGGCTTGGCCACTGACGGAGATGCTGATCGTTTCGGTATCCTGGATGCAGACGGTACCTACATTGAGCCTAACTATATCATTGCCCTGCTGCTGGATTATCTGATCCGGGTCCGTAAGTTGACCGGCGGCGTGGCCCGCAGTGTCGCAACCTCCCATTTTGTTGATGCCGTAGCAAAAAAATATGGTGTGCCTGTTTATGAGACACCGGTTGGCTTTAAATATATCGGAGAGCTGATCACTCAGGACAAGATTGTGATTGGTGGTGAAGAAAGTGCCGGACTTACCATCAAGGGCCATGTACCTGAAAAAGATGGTATTCTTGCCTGTTTCCTGGTGGCTGAAATGGTTGCCCGCGAAGGCAAGACGGTACGGGAATTGCTTGAGAGGATGTATGGTGAAGTCGGGCGTTTTATTACCCGTCGTGACAACCTGAAGCTATCTCCGGAACTTGAAGCCGCCTATCCTGGCAAGGTAGCTGCGGTGCCCAAGGAAATTGCCGGCACAGCAGTAACAGATGTTATTACCGTTGACGGGGTGAAACTGATCCTGTCAGACGGTTCCTGGATGCTGTTCCGTAAATCAGGTACTGAACCGGTGGTTCGACTTTACGGCGAGGCCTCTTCTGAGGCTCGTCTGACCGAGGTGATGGCTGCAGGCAAGGCATTTATTTTGAACTAACAACTGAAACTTGAGGAGAAATATTCATGTGGGATTACACACCAATAGTTAAAGACCATTTCCTGAACCCCCGCAACGTGGGGGATATACCTGATGCAGATGCTGTCGGCGAAGTAGGCAGCCTGGCCTGCGGTGATGCCCTGAAGCTGTATCTGAAGCTGGATGACAATAAGGAAAAAATTGTTGATGCCAAGTTTCAGACCTTTGGCTGCGCCAGTGCCATTGCTTCTTCCTCTGCCCTGACCGAGATGGTTAAAGGCAAGACCCTGGATGAGGCCCTTGCGGTTAGCAATCAGGATATTGCTGAATTTTTGGGCGGCCTGCCTGATGAAAAAATGCACTGCTCGGTGATGGGACAGGAGGCGCTTGAGGTTGCCATCTTTAAATACCGTGGTCTTGAACTGCCAGAGCATGATGCCGAGCACGATCACGGCCATGCATATCCTGACTATGAGGGAACTCTGGTCTGCAAATGCTTTGGTATTACCGACACCTTTCTGAAAAAGGTGATTGCTGACAACCATCTGACCACCTCAGAGCAGGTCACTAACTTTACCAAGGCCGGTGGTGCCTGCGGTAGCTGTATTCCCAAGATCAAGGAGCTGATTGCCGAGGTACTGGGGCAGGCTCAAGAGGCCGCAACTAAGCCCAAACTTTCTAATTTGAAAAAGATGCAGCTGGTGCAGGAAGTGCTGGAACGGGATATCCGCCCCATGCTGCGTGCTGACGGTGGCGATCTTGAACTGATTGATATTGATGGCGACCATGTCCAGATCGCCTTCCGTAAGGCCTGTGCCGGTTGTGCCTCCTCCGGTAACACCGCAAAGTTTGTGGAAATGAAATTACGTGAGCTGGTATATGACGGCCTGCGTGTTCAGGAGGTATAGCCATGCAAGTAATCTATCTGGACAACAATGCCACTACCAAGGTGGATGAGGCGGTTTTTGAGGAGATGAAGCCGTATTTCTGCGAGCTGTATGGTAACCCCAGCTCCATGCACTACTTTGGTGGGCAGGTGCAGAGCAAGACGGTTGAGGCCCGCAAGCGGGTGGCTGATCTATTGGGTGCTTCACCTGATGAAATCATCTTTACTGCCTGTGGCACTGAGAGCGATAATACCGCGATCCGCTCTGCCCTTGAGGTGCTGCCGGATCGTCGTCATATTATTACCAGCCGCGTTGAGCATCCAGCTGTTCTGACCCAGTGTCGCAACCTGACTGCCAAAGGGTACCGGATAACCGAGATCGGGGTGGATGGTGCCGGTCGTCTGGATATGGAAGAATACAAGAAGGCGATTGATGATGACACTGCCATTGTCTCCTTTATGTGGGCTAACAATGAGACCGGTGTGATCTTCCCGGTAGAAGAAGCGGCAGCCATTGCCAAGAAAAACGGCGCCCTGTTCCACACCGATGCAGTTCAGGCAGTGGGTAAGATCCCAATCAACATGGCCGCTTCAAAGATTGATATGCTTTCCCTGTCAGGCCATAAACTGCATGCCCCCAAGGGGATCGGTGCCCTCTACGTCCGTAAAGGCACCCCGTTCCGCCCGCTGATGGTTGGCGGACATCAGGAAAAGAGTCGTCGTGCCGGTACCGAGAATGCTGCTGCAATTATCGCCCTGGGTAAAGCATGCCAGTTAGCCGGTGAGTTTATGGAGGCTGAGAACACTACGGTTAAGGCCAAGTGTGAGCGGCTTGAAAAAGAGCTGTTGGCTGCTATCCCCCATGCCCGTATCAACGGAGGCGGGGCAGACCGCCTTCCCAACACCACCTCCATTGCCTTTGAGTTTGTGGAAGGCGAGGCGATCCTGCTGCTGTTGTCAGAGCTGGGTATCTGTGCTTCTTCCGGCAGTGCCTGTACCTCCGGCTCTCTGGAGCCGTCCCACGTGTTGCGTGCCATGGGGGTACCGTTTACCTGTGCCCATGGCTCGATTCGTTTTTCGCTTTCCCGCTACACTACTGATGCTGAGGTTGATGCGGTTATCAAAGAGATGCCCCCCATTATTGCCCGTCTGCGGCAGATGTCCCCCTTTGGGCGTGAGTTTTTGAAGTAGGCTGTTACAAAGTATGTTCTCAGAATAACAAAAGCGGGGTGCTTTGGTACCCCGCTTTTCTGTTGCCGTTTACTTGACGACCTCCCAAAGCAACGGTACTGTATACAGATATTTTGAGTTGGAGGTACTACGTCTTGTTCCGCTATCTACTTCTGTTGCTACTTTGTCTGTTATCGCTGGTTTCCCATGCCGCTGACACCCGTGGTCTGCGGGGGGTTGCCAAAGACCAGGCCACTAACCAAACCGCTGAGGTCAAGCTCTACAACAAATCCTACGCCGTTATTATTGGTATAGACCGCTACAAAAACCTTTCCCCTGACCGCCAGTTAAAAAACGCAGTAAAGGATGCCAGGGGTATAGAAGCCACCATCAGAAAACAGTACCGCTTTGATCAGATCTTTACCCTGCATGATGAACAGGCCACCCGCGATGGCATCATGCGGCTTTTGACCGCAGAGTTGCCAAAGGTCATCGGTAAGGAAGATGCCCTGTTTATCTTCTGGGCTGGCCACGGCAACCAGGAAAAGACCGATGATGGTGATCTGGGCTATCTGATCCCCTTTGATGGCAACAGTGACGGCATCTACGGCAACATCACCATGAGCCAGCTAAAAGACGATATTTCCCGCGCTATTCCTGCCAAGCATATCTTTTACGCCTTTGACGCCTGTTACAGCGGCTTGCTTACCACCCGTGGTGTTGATGTCAAAGCCAGCCGAAACCTTGCCTACTTAAAGAATATTACCAAAGAGCGGGTTCGCCAGGTGCTGACCGCGGGCAGTAAAGGACAGGAAGCACTTGATGGCGGCCCCCGTGGACACAGCGTCTTTACCGGCAGGCTGATAGAGGTGCTGGAAGCAACCGGAGACTACATTACTGCCAACGAGATTCAGGCAATTCTGAAGGAGCGGGTCTATCAGGATGCCCGCGCCAGAGGCCACGAACAGACCCCCGGTTTTGGTGCCCTGTACGGTGGTGGAGATTTTGTATTTATCCCCAATTTTGAAGAAAAGGTTCGGGATAACCGGGCCGAGATATCCAAGATTGAAAATGAGTTGAAGCGGCTTGAGGAACAGGAAGCAGAGGCTAAGAAGCATCTGAGCGAGCAGCAGCAGCGTGAAGCAGAGCAGAAACGGAGGGCTGCAGAGGCCAGATTAAAGGCAGAGCAGCTACGGCAACAGCAGTTGGCGGATGATGCCAGACAACAGCAGGAACTGCTGGCTGAAAGAAGCAGGTTTGAGGCAGAGCAAAGGCGTAAAGAAGCGGAACTGACCAAGGCCAGCAAAGAAGAAGAACAGCGGATGGCAGCCCTGAAGGCTGAACTGGCAAAAAAGAAACAGTCTGCCCCCACTGCAACAGCCGGAAGCCTGGAAGCTGCTGTGGCTGAGGTGAGGCGACTAAATGCCCAGTTGCAAAGCATTGAAGCCACCTTTAGTCGTGAACTGACAGCGGGAAAGAACCGTATTGCCGGTCGTTACGATGCCGAGATAGCCAGCCTGCGTCAGGCAGCCAAACAGAAGCAGAAACCGCTGGTGCGGGATGAGTTTGAGACTGAGGCAGAGTACCAGTCCAGGGTTGCTAAACAACAGTCCTCCTACACCGACCGGATAGCAGAGCTGGAGCAAAAAAAACAGCAGGAGATAACCGCACTTGAACAGCGCCTGGCCCAGGAACAGGCCAGCGAGACAGCTGACTTGAGGTTCAGCCTGAAACAGCTTGGTGAGAAGGAATATACTGTTCCAGCGCACCTGCTGGTGTTGAAGATCGGCCAATATGATCCAGACAAACAGCTCTTTCCGGTCAGTATCAGCAATAAAATTCAACAGCCAGGCCAGCAATCAAGCGGGGTCAAGGTTGCTGTTAACGGTATCATTCCGCTGCCACGGGAGGCGGCTCGTAAATTTAAACAGGAATATAGCAGCGGCCTGGTGCGGCCTCAGGTGGCAGTGCATGCAGACAGTGGTAAGGTTGCCAGTGTTAGTCTTGTTAATGACGCTGATAATAGCCTGCTGGGGTATAGCGGTGGGAAGTTTATGACCACAGCAGAGATAGCTGCTGCGTTGGCGGAAAAAGAACAACGAGAGCGACTTATCTATACAGAACGATTGGAACGAGAGCGGCTTATCTACACAGATCCTGCGACTGGTCTGCAATGGGCTCGCAATGCCAACATGGCCGGTGAGAAGATGAACTGGCAGCAGGCAGTGGACTGGGTTAGCAACCTGACCTACGCAGGGCACAAAGACTGGCGACTGCCAACAAAGGATGAACTGGAGACCTTTGTAAAGAGGGGTGGTGCTCGTCCTTTTCAATGGTTTAACAACAACGGTTTCAGCAAAATCCAGGCCAGTTATTACTGGTCCTCCAGTACCTTCGCCTACAGCACATTCAGCGCCTGGGGCGTGGACGTGGGCTACGGCCGCGTGGGTCGCAACGGTAAGGGCATCTACAGCTACGTATGGCCCGTTCGTGCCGGACAGTAGGGTATTGGTTTGATGTGGCAGCACCCCTCACCCTGTCCCTCTCCCACAGAGTGGAGAGGGGACCTGCTGACAGAGGTTTTCTGCTTTTTGCTCCTCCTCCCTTGGATGGGAGGGGGCTGGGGGGAGGGTGCAAGGTGTATATTAAGGAGATGCTCTATGCCTATACTTAAAACAATAATCGTTATCTTGCTGCTGGTAGTTACCATTCCCTCCCATGCCTTCTGGTCATCAGACCCTGCTTCCTTGAAGGATCTTGCAAACGGGGTTGCCGAAGAACTGAAGGGAAAATCTGGCAGCGGTAAGCGACTCTATCTTGATAAAGTGAATGTCAAAGATGCGGTTTCCGGTGAAGCCTCCAATCTCTCAGCCTTTCTGGTGAATGAGTTTGAAAGCTCTCCCTCTGCAGCCGGGTTCAGTTTCAGCGATTTCATGGAACAGGCCGATCAAGTGGTGGGCGCCAGTTATCAGCGTGATGGTGAACGCTTGCGGGTGTTTGTCAAATATTGTCCGGCAAAGGATAGCAGTAATTGCAAAAGCCTTTCAGCAGCCCTGCCGCTAAACAAGCTTCCCAAAGAGAGCTTTAGCGAATCAATGGACAGCAGGTTGAAACGCCTGGTGCAGAAGGCTGGTGGTGGCAAGAGTGGCCTGAAAGTATTTATCAGCCCGGTGTGGAGCGTAAGAACCGTTATTCAAGTGAATTTTCAGAATATGTAACTGCCAAGGCCAGAAGTTTTCTGGTTAACAGCCAACAGTTTGAGGTGCTTGAAGAGCAGCCTGTGACCCGCTCACTCTCCAATACCCGCGGTCTGTCAGTCAAGGCCAAAGAGGTGCAGAACCTTGATACCAGTGCCGCACTGTTCAGCGGTGCCGATGCCGTTCTGGAGGGCTACTATCTTGAAGGGGCTGGCAGGGTAACTGTTGCCATGACTCTCAAGAATCTGAAGGGTGGGGTGCTGGGAAGTGCTGATGAGACCATTGAGCGGAGCATGATCCCCTATAGTACCGTCAACCAGATAGCGGGTGCCTTGGCTGCTGTGGCTGATGTGGCAGGTCAGGTAACCCAGCAGGTGGTGAAACTGAATACCACCAAAGGGGATCGTTATCAGATCTACCGGGCCGGGGAGAAGGTCCAGTTTCTGATACAGGTTACCAAGCCTTTGTATGTCTACCTGTTTGGTATCAACGCAAAAAATGAGGTCAGTCAGCTCTATCCCGGGCCAGGTCAACAGCTGGCCCCCCTGCAGGCTGGCCGTCTGCATACGGTGCCTGGTGATAGGGATAGCTGGGAAATTGTGGTGGAGCCCCCCTTTGGCACTGACGTGGTCAAGCTGTTTGCTGCTGAACGTCCTTTAGCGGTACCTGCTATTTCTGATAAAGTGTCAGCCAGGAGCTTTAGTGATGGTACCCGTTCTCTGGTGCGACGGGATGTTGTCCAGCAGCAGCTGTCAGTACAAAAGATTATTAACGGGTTTGATCTGGTGGATTATTTCAAAGGTGTGGCAGGGCAACTGGGGGTCATTCTGTATGAGGACAGCCTGTTTGTGCAGACCAGACTGAAGTAGGGAGGGAATATGTCTCAGCAGTTTGATTTGATAGTGATTGGCGCCGGCCCCGGTGGGTATGTGGCTGCTATCAGGGCCAGTCAGTTGGGGATGAAGGTGGCGGTGGTTGAAAAGCGGGCTACCCTGGGTGGTGTCTGCTTGAACGAAGGCTGTATTCCCAGCAAGGCGCTGCTTGATTCCAGTGAACATTTTGCGTTAGCGCGGCATAAGTTTGCCCAGCATGGTATAGAGATTGATCCACCTCGCCTGAATCTGTCAGCCATGCTAGCCCGCAAGGATGACGTGGTGAAGAAGTTGACGGATGGTGTTGCCTACCTGTTCAAGAAGTATAAGATAACGTTGTTTACCGGATCTGCCAGCCTGAAGGGCCCGGATACTGCGGGGATGCAGCAGGTCGCAGTGGAGCAGGTCTTTCAGTTGAGTTTCCCTAATGGTGATCAGCAGCCGGTTGAGGCACCGCAGTTGCTGCGGGCGGATAAAGTGCTGCTGGCAACCGGTAGTGAACCGATTCCGTTGGCCAATATCCCCTTTGATGGTGAACTGGTGGTTTCAGCCCGGGAGGCACTTGCCTTTGATCAGGTGCCGGATCATCTGGTCGTTGCAGGTGGCGGCTATATCGGCCTGGAGCTGGGGTCTGTCTGGCGCCGTCTGGGGGCACGGGTAACCGTTATAGAGGCATTGCCTGGCATTGTGCCTTCCAGTGATCGCCAGGTGGCAAACTATCTGCAGAGAACTTTAAAGAAGCAAGGGATCGAGTTTAAATTGAATACCAGGGTCACCGGACTCCGCCGCTTGGGGAATAAGGCTATGATCCAGTACGGTTTTGGTGAGGAAAGTGGCGAGGTCGATTGTGACCGGCTATTGGTTGCGATTGGCCGCAGACCGCTGATTACCGGTCTGGGGTTGAAAGAGGCGGGCATTAGTTTTGATCATACCGGAAGAGTACTGGTGGATTCAGACTATCAGACCCCCGTCGCCGGAATTTACGCCATTGGAGACCTGATTCCAGGTCCGATGTTGGCCCACAAGGCTTCTGAAGAGGGTGTCGTCTGCGTGGAGCGGATGCATGGCAAGTCCGCTGTGGTTGCGTATGATTATCTGCCCGGTGTGGTTTATACCTGGCCTGAAGGGGCTTCGGTTGGTAAGACCGAGGAACAGTTGAAGGAAGCTGCTGTTCCGTACAAGATTGGTAAGTTTAACTTTATGGGAAATGGTCGGGCACGGGCCATGGACGAGACGGAAGGCTTCGTCAAGGTACTTGCCCATGCTGAGACTGACAAGCTGTTGGGGGTGCATATTGTTGGCCCCCGTGCCTCGGATATTATTGCCGAGGCAGTGACTGCCATGGGTTTTGCGGGCACAGCACGTGAACTGGGCATGCAGTTCCATGCCCATCCAACCTTGAGTGAAGCGTTAAAAGAAGCTGCTTTGGATGTCAACAAAGAGGCTATCCATGGTTAGGAGCTACTTGTATGCATAAAAACAAGCGCAGGACGAAAATTGTGGCAACACTTGGGCCTGCCAGTAACTCGCCTGACATGATAGAGCGATTGTTGGGTGCAGGTGTGGATCTGTTCCGTCTGAATTTTTCACACGGCTCTCTTGAGGATAAGGCCAGCCTGATTAACAGTATTCGTGCTGTTGCCGCCAAGCTGGGGAGAGAGGTCGGGATACTGGCGGATTTGCAGGGCCCTAAGATCCGCACCGGTAAGATGGCTGGTGAAGGACTGCTCCTGCAAAAGGGGCAGGAGGTGGTGATTACCACCGTTGATGTCCTGGGGGCTGATGGTCTGATTCCGACAATCTATACTGAATTGCCACGTGACGTCACCCGTGGTGCCCGCATATTGTTAGATGATGGCTTGCTTGAACTAAAGGTGCTGGCTATTGAAGGGGAAGAAGTTCGTTGTCTGGTGGTAAACGGTGGCCTGCTGAAAAATAACAAGGGAATCAATCTGCCTGGGGTTAAAGTATCGGCACCATCACTGACTGAAAAGGATCTGGCGGATCTGGATTTCTGTCTCTGGGTTGATGTTGACTATATTGCCCTCTCGTTTGTGCGTACCCACGAAGATGTGGAACAGATCAAACGGATAATCTACAGCGCGGGCAAGGATATCCCGGTGGTTGCCAAGATTGAAAAGCCGGAAGCATTACGCAACTTCAACAAGATATTAAAAGTCACCGATGCTGTTATGGTGGCCAGAGGTGATCTGGGGGTTGAGATACAGGCCGAGAAGGTGCCGTTAATTCAAAAGAAGATCATTCAGGCCTGTAATCAAGCAGGGAAACCGGTCATAACCGCTACCCAGATGCTTGAATCAATGATTATCAACCCGCGTCCAACAAGGGCAGAGACCTCTGATGTTGCTAATGCAATTATTGATGGAACTGATGCAGTCATGCTCTCAGGTGAAACAGCATCGGGGGCCCATCCGATTGCTGCAGTAGAAACCATGGCAAGAATTGCTCTGGATGTCGAAACGGCTGGTTATGGTAGTAGACCTAATGCACCTGTCCTTATGACGCCGAGCATTGCCCATGCAGTTGGAGAGGCAGCGTGCAGGGCTGCGACCAGTCTCAAGGCAAAGGCAATAGCCGTATTTACACAGTCAGGAAGCACTGCTGCGTTGATATCCCGCTTTCGTCCTGCAATCCCGGTCGTCGCTTTCACCAATGCAGTTGAGATTCAGCGTAAGCTTTCCATCTATTGGGGGGTGCGAACGCAGCCAATTAAGATGCTTGAAAGTATGGAACAACAGATAGCGCTTGCTGAACAGTCATTGCTGGCAGCAGGCCTTCGTAAGGGTGATATCGTTGTTATTATTATGGGAACACCAATTGAAGCGCGAGGTTCAACGAATCTGGTGAAGATCCACAAGCTGGGAGCAGGAAGATTTTTTGAAATATTTTAAAAATAGCGTTGACAATAACAGCGAGTCTCAGGTATACATCCTTTCTCTTTTGCACCGAAAATATTTGCCAAGCAGC
>NZ_JAOTRZ010000083.1 GCF_030247655.1 Trichlorobacter sp.
ACAAAGAACTCATCGTTCAGCACTCGAATGATCATACGGGAGTTGGCAGTAGTGATGGTAATCTCCTCCATCTCGCCTGCCCCTACCACCTCAATCGTACGACGGATCTCCTTAATGACGGTACCATACTCTACCGCCATGGTCTGGACATCAAAACCTGCTTCGCCCTTTTGCACTTCATCAATGGCAATGCAATCGTACCCCATCAACATCACGGCAAAGGCACCTTCAACCTGCTCAAGCATTGAGGTTAACTGTTCTCTTAGCGACATACCCGTAACCTCCGGATGTTCTCAAGCCATCCCTCTAAAACAACTACTGCAGCCTGCTGGTCAGCTGCTCCTTCTACCGGCAGGTTAACCGACAGATCAGCAGCCACAACAGCGGCCTGTGCAGCATCAACAGCAGGCTTTGGTTGCTGGAGTTCTGCAAGACGGCTCACCGCTTCAAGATTCTGCGGATCTGCAGAAACAATCCTGCTATAAATTTCAATGGCTTTTTCAGGGAAGCCCTGGGTGACATACAGTTCTGCCAAGGTCGGCGTTGTCAGTGGATCCTGTTCAACATGGGACTCAGCAACTGCCGAAAGCTGTTGTTCCGGTACCGACCAGACTGCCTCCAACGCAGGTGGGGCCAATGCTGCCTCTGCAGCCCCTGTGTCAATACCAGCCCAAGGATCTTCAACAGTCCGGACAGGTGGCTTGACTCGCTCAACCAGCTGCTGCTCCAACTCCGGCTCCTCAAAGATATCTGCCTCGGTCAACTCGATCAGTTCAAGATCATCGTCATCCTCCAGGGCTGAGGTTCTTTGCTGTAAAGCATCCAGCTCAATCCTGGCCGACATATCATCTGGATGAAAATCAAGCAGGGTCTGAAGCGCCTGAAGCGCAGCCTGCTCATTACCGGATTCTTTATAGAGACGTGCCAACAGGCGCTGTGCCTCAGCATGACCTGGAACAGCCGTTGCCACCGTCTCAAGGGCACGCCGACACTCATCGACCAGCCCTTTCTGGTGACAGACTCTGGCCAGTGCCATCTGCCCGTCCGCATAGCCGGGATGCTTGCCAACTCCGGTCCGTGAGACGGCCAGTGCATCATCAAGCAAACCAGCCTGTAGATAGACCTCCGCAAGGGGGGCAAAACAGTATGAGGAGGGATCACTTTTCAGGCGTTCCTCATACATCTTGATTTCACTCCAGAAGGACTCCGTTGACGACTGCATAGGCGCCTTTACCTCCCTGAGCAACAGGCTTCGGCCAGCTGGGCCGGGGTAAATTTATGAAACACATAGGAACCGATACCACGATTACAGACATACTGCAGGGTACCGGAGCGATTCTTCTTATCTTTAGCAAGGGATCTGATCAGTTCATCCATGGCAACCAGCGGGGCATCTGTCGGCAACCCCAGCTGTTGGATCAGCGTGTAAATACGATCACCATCATTGGCAGTACAATAGCCTTCACGCTGTGAAAGTAAGGCTGCCTGGACCATACCGATGGCAACCGCCTCGCCATGCACCAGATCACGGTAGCCGGACAGGGTTTCAAAGGCATGCCCCAGAGTATGACCGTAGTTTAAAACAGCCCGCAGACCGCTCTCACGCTCGTCCTGCTCAACTACCCAAGCCTTTATTTCACAGCAGCGGGCGATTACCCGGCCCAGCAGCTGCGGGTCACGCTTCAGCAAGCCACCCACGCTGGTTTCAAGTAGCACAAACAGCTCCGCATCAAGCACGGCACCATACTTGATCACTTCAGCCAAACCAGCACGGTAGTGACGTTCAGACAGAGTTTTCAAGGTGCTGACATCAGACAGAACCAGATAAGGCTGATAAAAGGCGCCAATCAGGTTCTTGCCCAAGGGGTGATCAATACCGGTCTTGCCGCCAACACTGCTGTCTACCTGGGCCAGTAATGTGGTCGGCACCTGTACAAACGGAATCCCGCGAAGAAAGGTGGCTGCTGCAAATCCGGCCAGATCACCGACCACACCACCACCGAGGGCAACAATAAACGAACGGCGATCCAGACCTGCCCCAAGCAAACCATCATAGACGCTGTTCAGAGTTGCACTGGTTTTGTACTCTTCACCGTCGGGGATCTCTATAACAACCGGGGCAAAACCTGCCTGTTGCAGTGATCCCACTATCACTTCCGCATACAACGGCGCAACCGTTGGGTTGGTAATCACTGCAGCAGTTCCCGCAAGCCCTACAGCCTTGCAGGCGGCACCGATACCCGATAGCAGGCCTTCGCCAATGCCAATATCGTACGAATGGGAATCAAGCTGGATAGTGATGGTTTTCACAATGCTCCTGGGCATTTTTCAGCATAGAACACAAGGATTTCAGCGGCAACATCTTCCAATGTTTTCCCGGTGGTGTCAATTCTTATGTCGGCATCGGCATAAAACTGTTCACGTTCAGTCATAATCCGCTCGATCCTGACATCAAGTGCTTCGCCACCTTTCAGCAAAGGACGGTCGTTCGCCTGAGCCAGACGACTGATCAGGACATCAACCGTTGCAACAAGGTTTACCACCAGACCGGCAGTATGCAGCAGCCTGCGGTTGGCCTCCCGGATCACCACACCACCACCGGTTGAAAGCACCATTCCTTGCCGGCCAACCAGTGTTGAAAGCAATGCGGTCTCACGATCCCTGAAGGCAGCTTCTCCATCGTCAGCAAAGATCTGATTGATGCTCTTGCCTGACTGTTCAACAATCAAGGCATCAAGATCCTGAAACTGATACCCCAACTGCCTGGCCAGGAGTCCACCCACGCTGGTTTTGCCGCTCCCCATTGGACCGGTCAGGATAATCGACTCAGCCATCAAAAATTCCGCAGACCAGCCAGATAATTGTCGCGGTTACGCCGGATCTCATCCAGAGAATCACCACCGAACTTCTCCAGCAGAGCCTGGGCTAACTCAATCGCCACCACCGCCTCGGCCACCACCAGAGCTGCTGGAACGGCACAGGTATCAGAGCGCTCCACTGATGCCTCATACGGTTCATGGGTAGCGATATCCACCGATTGCAGCGGTGTGTACAGGGTTGGAATCGGTTTCATGGCAGCCCGCACCACCAGGGGTTCGCCATTGGTCATACCGCCCTCCAGACCACCAGCATGGTTGCTGGGACGTTGATACGGAATCAGCTCTCCCTGTTGCAGCCGGGCCGGATTCCAGGTGATTTCGTCATGCACCCTGGAACCAGGACGGCGGGCAGCCTCGAAACCGAGCCCTATCTCCACCCCTTTGATGGCCTGAATGCTCATCAATGCCATGGCCAGACGGGCATCAAGTTTGCGATCCCACTGCACGTGACTTCCCAGGCCAGGGGGCAAGCCCAGCACCTGAACTTCCACCACACCGCCCAGAGTATCACCAATCGCCTTGGTATGATCAATCAGTCGCTTCATCTCCAGCTCGGCAGCAGGATCGCAGCAAAACATCTCAGATGCAGCAGCCTGTTTCCACTGGGACGGATACGGCTCTGCTGAAGGCTTTGCCACCACGCCACCAACCTCAGCAACCACGCCACCGATCCGGATATCAAGGGCATGCAGCAGCCCACGGGCAACCGCCCCGACCGCCACCCGCACTGCGGTCTCGCGGGCGCTGGAACGCTCCAGAATATTACGCACATCACGGTGGCCGTACTTCATGGCACCGCACAGGTCAGCATGGCCAGGGCGGGGACGGGTTACCGCCTCAGCCATCCCCTCATGCTCGGCCAGGGGAGACATCTTTTCCAGCCAGTTTTCCCAATCACGATTCTTGACCACCAGCGTAACCGGAGAGCCCAGAGTCTTGCCCCAGCGGACACCGGACAGGATATCAGCCCGATCCCGTTCAATCTTCATCCGATCACCACGGCCATAGCCCTGCTGACGACGGGCAAGCTGCAGATCAAGCAACTCAGGAGAAATCTCCAGACCAGCAGGTAAACCTTCAATAATGGCGGTTAACTGGGGACCATGGGACTCACCAGCGGTAATATAGCGCATAAAAACCATCTCCTACAGATAGATAATGGGCGAAACAGTAGCATTCAAGCGCCACAAGGGCAAGAAAAACCCCCTGTAACTTGACAGCAGACCAACCTCACCGTATAGTTCTGCCCATGCCAGCCCTGACCCTGCCCATAGGAACCGTTAAAGCCGCTGCAGCAACCTACAGCCGCGAAAGCATGGTTGGATTGCTGAAAGGTCTGTCCGACTCAACCTTCACCGGCTACCTTGCCATTACCTCCGGTGAACGTCTGTTCCTGCTGTTCATCTTCCAGGGCACCCCCTATTCTGCCGGACTTACTGTTGGTGAAAAGCCTACTCCCCTGACCATCACCAACTTCTGTGCTCAGGTGGCAACTATTCGTGACGGTTCAGGCACCATCTCTCTCCATGAAACTGATCCGGTACTGCTTAAATGCATGTTGGTCTTTATTCAGGATGAACCTGCTGCCAAAGGTCCGGTCAATCTGATCAATCTTGACGGCATGGTAAGCCAGATCAAGGCAAATGAAGCTGATGCCTTGGTTATTCTGGAAAAAGACGGCTGCTGTAACTTCTTTTTCTTTCTGGACGGGACCAAGACTGCTGCCTACTGGTCAGATGGACTACCGGAAGGTCAGAATGGGCTGTCAGTAGATGAACAGATGCTGCTCTACGCCTATCAGGAAACAACCATCCCGGTAACTGCCACCATCTATCAGACGTTGAATACGATGAAGTCAAAAGACTCTTCCAACATTTCACTGGATAGCCTGGTACGCTTATTTGCTGCTGTCGAGGACACAGAACAGACCATCGCTCCAGGCAAATTATCAGTACAGCATCATGATCAACTGCGGTTGAAGGTTGAGGAAGGAACCCAGGCAGGAACTGAGCTGGGCGGTTCGCTACCTTGCGTACTGGGTAGAAAAGATGCTGACATCATTATCAATGATCCGATGGTTTCCAAACGTCACGCAGCCATTCAGATTATCAACGGTAAACTTATGTTGATTGACCTGCTCAGCACCAATGGAACCACTCTGAACAACGACCCGATCACCCAGCGGGAACTGAAACAGGGGGACCGAATCGGTATCGGTCAGACCGTACTGTTGGTGACCACCCTCACCCCTTAGCAAACAGCCGTTTCATCCCGGCCAGCAGCCCTTTTTCTTCCCCGGCGTCCAGCAGAATCACAGAAATATTATCCCGTCCGCCACGCCCATTGGCACAAGCCACCAGTTCACGGCAGGCAGCTTCAGGCCCCTTGGCAACACCGATCAAGGCAGCAATCTCCTCATCCGCCACCATGGCAAACAGACCATCCGAACAGAGCAAAAGGCTGTCTCCAGACTGAAGTTCCAGTTCGTCAAGATCCACCTGCACCGTTTCTTCCTGGCCGATGGCCCTGGTCAGAACGTTACGTCCCTTGGCAGACAGCGCCTCTTCGCGGCTCATCAAACCGGCCCGCACTTGCTCTTCTATCCAGGAATGATCCTGAGTAATCTGCTGAAAACGCCCCTGGCGCAACAGATAGGCCCGACTGTCCCCCACATGGGCAATAGCCACCTTACTGCCTGCAATGATCAGCGCCACAATCGTCGTACCCATACCAGACCACTCAGGCTTGGCATAAGCCGCCTCAAACACAGCCCGATTTGCAAACCGCACCGCCGACCCCAGCAGATTTGCCGCCTCTGAGTGAGCCGCATCCGCCTCTCCAACCAGCGGCGCATGCCCCCGGGATGCCTGCAACAGATAATCTTTCATAGTATCCAGACAGATCCGACTGGCAAACTCCCCCGCCTTATGCCCCCCCATACCATCTGCCACGGCATACAGATGCAGGGAAGGCTCCAGCAGGATCGAGTCTTCATTATGGGGCCGCACCTGGCCCACGTCGGTTAATCCAAAGGCGGTCAGTTCCATAGGCTACCCCAGTTTATGCAGACACATCTTGACATGTTCCACCACTTCCCGGGCATTCTGATACCGTTTGGAAAGATCCTTGGTGATCAGACGATGGGCGATATAGGCACAGCACTGCGGGATATTTGGATCAATCTGGGTGATCAGTACCGGTGGCTTGTTGGCAATGGTGTACATCAGAGCGGCGATACTATCCCCGCTAAACGGCTTCTGTCCACAGAGCAGTTCATACATGGATGCCCCTAGCGAGAACAGGTCAGAGCGACCATCCACCTTCTGGCCAGCCACCTGCTCCGGCGACATGTAACTGGGGGTACCCAGCACGGTGCCGGTCTGGGTGGCGGATGAGGTGGTGATCCGGGCAATACCGAAATCGGCAATCTTGATCGTGCCATCCTTCAGCAGCATTATGTTGGCCGGCTTGATATCACGGTGCACGATCCCTTTTTCATGGGCAAAAGCTAAGCCCTCAGCCACGCTGCCGATCACTTTCAAAAGATCCTTAACCGGCAGCAATTTTTCCTTCTTGATATAGGGGGTCAGGTCAGATCCGTCCAACAGCTCCATAGCCACATAGGCCAGGTCCTCCTCTTCACCCACATCATAGATAGTAACAATATTCGGATGACTGAGAGTTCCTGCAGCCTCGGCCTCACGGAAGAAGCGCTTCTTGGTTTCCTCCAGCAGCTCCGGGTCCACCTCTTCAAAACGGACAGTCTTGATCGCCACCAGACGGTTGATCTTGGGATCTTTCCCCAAGTAAACCACCCCCATGGCTCCCCGGCCCAGCTCCTTCTGAATCTCATAGCGCCCGATGGTGGGCGCGGATACCGTTACCCCGCCGGGACCGGCGATGATCGTGCCTTCACGCCGTCCCGTACCGCCAAAGATCATGGTCTCGCCTGCCACCTTCATGGTGGCAATCCGCTCCCTGATATCCTTGTATTCACCAGCGGTGAGGATATGCTCATACACGGCAGCAGATTTATTGAACATCCGCTTGCGCTCAAAGTCCAGAGCCAGGTTGTACAGCAGATCCTTAATGGTATCGTCTTCAATCGGACATTTGCGGAACTTCTCAAAGGCCAGATCCAGCAGTCCCTGCCCCTGAAACGATAACCCCAGCATCTTGTTGGTCTCGATGCTGTCACTCTCCACCAGCTCATTACGCTGCTCCGTCATCCGATAGCGCATGGAGACCAGTGCCGTGTAACCGATGGCCAGCAGCAGGGTCGGCCCCACCACCCCCAACCAGACCCCTTGTCCGGCAAACAGCCAGACCGCTACACCGTTCCAGATCAACAGCAAACCGGCGGCAATGGTAGCACTCATGCCTGCTTTAAGACGTGGCAGGGCCAGCGCCAGGAACAGGCCAAACAGCAGCATGGCCCCCAACTCGGCCCAGCGCGCCCAATCAGGACGGGCAATCACATTGTTGTTCAACAGATTCTCAATGGCGGTAGCCATCACCTCAATACCGGGATAAGTGGATTGGAAGGGGGTTACCGTAAAACCGGCAATACCGGTGGCAACCGGGCCGATCAGCACAATCTTGTCCTTAAAAACTTCCGGTTTAACGCTACCAGCAGCCACATCAAAGAAGGAATAGGTGGGAAAGCTGCCAAAACCGCCATTGTAGCTGATCAGCATCTGGCCCCGTTCATCCACCGGAATTGAAAGCCGCCCGGCAGAGAGACGCCCACCGGAGATCTGCAGATCCTTAGGAGCTATCCGTAGATAGGTCAGTGCTGACTGCAGGGCAAAGGAGGGAAACAGACGACCACGGTAGTAAACCACCAATGACTCACGCCGCACGGTGCCATCGCTATCCGGCAGAATATTGATATGCCCCAGAGACAGGGCCTTTTCAGCAAAAGCAGGGATCGGCGCCGCCTCTTCACGGGCCTGTTGCAGACCAGCCGGACTGCCCTGCTCCTTTGAAGCATTTTTAAGATAATCCGCCAGATTAGGATCAGGGTTACCGGCCTGTTCCCCCAGAGTAAAAAACAGCGGCAGAAGAACCTTGTTGGTACTGGCAAGCGATGCGGCCAGCAGGGCATCATTATCCAGCTTTTTCTCAGACTGGCTGATCGCCTCCAGCACTGCCGGGCTGCCACCCAGCTTGACGACTGTCTCCCGCAGAGCCTTAATCTCTTCCAACCCTGAATTCTTGTCTGCCTCGGTATAGAGGATATTTGTGCCGATCAGGGCCGGTTCATAGGAGGCGATCTGGGCAGTCAGCTCTGCCATATAGCCCCGTGGCCAGGGCCAGCGTCCCAGCCGTTCAATGCTGGCATCATCAATGGCCACCACCACAATCGGGGCTTCCGGTTTCTTTGCCCGCAGCTTTGCCCGCAGATCATAGGTCTTATATTCAAGTAGTTGCAGCGGATACCACTGCAGCAGCGTTGCCACGAGCATCATCAGGGTGACAATTCCGGCCACCAGCAGATGTGCATGTTTCATTTTAGGAATATGCATGGTCACTCCAAACAGAGACTGTTCACCTAATCAGCCTCAGCATTGTCCAGTTAAGTCATTGCATCTGATAGTAAAGCAAAATCAAATGTCCCTCACCCAAAGGGCGAGGGTACTATTTTTCCCTTCTCCCTCCGGGGGAAGGTGCCCCAAAGGGGCGGATGAGGAAGTTTTTGAATTCCTGTAAAAACCTAACCGGAAGAAACTGAATCAGCCTGTAGCATTAGTCCCACAGGCTTACGGGCAGATCCGCACCTGAAGCCAGCACCGCAGCAAGACCGGGATTTGCAAGAAAAGCAGTCACACCATTACACAACTCAATGCTGCGGCTCATCATTGGTTGCTGCTTCATTGCCCGGGCCAGGGTACAGAAGGCAGTATCCATGATCACCTTACGAGTAGTATCCATTGAAACGGCATGATCGGCATCAAACTGGCTGGGATCCAATGCAGCTAGACAGTCCTCTTTATTCAGCGACGTCACAGCCCGGCAGACCAGTGGGCGCACCGGATAGATGCTGCAACCGCCCCGCGCATCAACAAACGGACAAACGGTCTGGCGATGTATCCGCTCACTGTCTTCCATCCAACGCACATGCAGGGCATGGCGCTGCAGGCGTTTAAGCTGGGCAGCACATGCTGTTCCGACGCAATGCATGGAAAGCCAACCCGCAATGGCAACCGCTTCAGGCAACAGCACTGACACATTCAGGACACAACAGTGGGAACAACCCAGCTTACAGGCCACCGGCCTGTGTCCGGCCAGATTTTCAGCCAGGTCGGTAAAAGCAGACATGGTGGCGGCAAAACCGGAGGTATCATGTACCGTTGCCAACAGATCAACTGCCAGCCGGTACAGCCGACTTTCCACCTGGTGCAGCTGTATCACTGTGTCAGCCATACTTCACCCCGCCTTGGTATACAGCATCTGCTTTACTCTAACCCAAAATCAACAATCTGCAAGGCTGGCCCTACTCTTTTACCGGCACCGCCTGTGGCATCACCTGCACCGATCGAATCCACGGTTCATACCGTTTTCCCACAGCAAGATCAACCTGATAGCGAAGCGGCTTTTTCTTTGTGGAATCCGTTGCTGTATAAGGCCATCCATACTCATCACGATACGGTGCAATCTTTCCACTGCCGCTGGTTAGCCGCCGCAATTCCACCGCCAGGTCATGGGGGAGATGAATCCGGGATACCAGAACACGCTCCACGGAACCGGTCAGCCTCGGTTTAAGCTTTGACTGCTGCTTGTCATCCTTGACAAGCCCAAAATGCAACCGCATCAGTGCAGGTAGAATCAGATAGTGACCGGCATCTGGATAACGCTGCCGTAACTGCTGTGGGTCCTTACCCACCTCCACCACAAACAGACGCGATTCTTCCTCCAGACGCTGTCTGATCTGCTTCAGTTCCCACGCACGCTTCTTCTGTTCACTGTCAGTGCCACCTGTAGTGCTTTCCAGTTTCCGGTGCTGAGCCTCCTGATGATCTTTCCAGGATCTCCAAGCGGCACCTTCAAACTCAAGCACCAGATAGGCCCGGCGCGGCAACTGCTTCCGATAGTACCGCTCTGCAGCCGGGTTATCCGGCATTTTCGAGCAATCAAACCCCACAGACTCCAGGCGCTGCTGATTAAACCATTCCTGAGAATCATCATGGTAATGTCGCCAGACAAGATGCAGCAACAACCCGCTGTTCTCAGTACCGCCGCCAGACAACCTCAGTTCCCGCTCAGACAGCAGCATTCGTGCTTCGGGCTGGCCTGAACGGTTCCAGGCAACGCCACCCAGAATCACAAGATTTACCACCACCACCAGACCGGTTGCCAGCCAGATGCCGTAGCGCCTCATGGTTTCACCTCCCGCACCAGACCACGCATCCGCTTCAACAGCAGCAACAGACCAATGGCAATACCGCCCAGTACCAGAAAGAAGAGATACTTGGGCATCCAGTCCCACCACCAGTCAAAAAACTTGGTATAGAGATACAGCACAAAAAAAGTGCTGCCCAGATTGACCAGATGGGTAAAGCTGTTACGGATACCAAACCAGATCACCCCTGCAGCCACAAAAAAACTGGCCACCTGATAACCATGTTCAATCTGATTGGGCAGAAACGTAAAGTAACTGGATGCCCCCCAGTGGGACAGCATCAACAACGATAGCAAGACCACCAACAGACCATACAGGCGATAGACCCCTGCAAAATAACGATGCAGGCTTCCCGGCAGCCAGGCAGCAGCAAAGAGTATCAGACCGGCGATCATGATATTCTCAGGCCGCTCACCAAAGGAAAGCCAGTAGAGACCACCCCATACCCCCACGGTAGCAGCCAGATAGCCCATCAGGCTGGTAAGCCCGGCCACCAGCACCAGTTTCAGGTGATAGGTGTAGGCCAGGATCAGGGCCAGCGCCCCCCAGACAAGAAAGGCGTTCTGAGAGGGGGTAATGGTAAAGATCTGCCCGAACATGGACAGATTCAGCACAAAAGCGGCAAAGACCACCAGACTGATCAGCGAGGCAAAGTACAAAGTCCGTTCACGCCGGGCTGCAAACTCAACCCCGGCCAGGATCAGCAGCGGTGCACCGGAAAGAATCCCCACCTGCAGGCCGGTACCCAGATTACCCCAGAACCGGTAGAAAAAGAAAAATACTGCCGCAGAAAGCGCCAGTGCCCCAAGAAACGAAACGATCCGCATCCCCAGCGACATCTGCCGGGCAGCTCCACTGATATCCACATCAAACCGCAGCTGAAGTCCGGCCAACAGCTCGGCATGATAGGCGGCAACACCCGTCTTCTGCTCATCTGACAGAGTCAGCGCACCAGCCGTTTCAAGCGCTGAAAGCTCCTGCTTGAACGCAGTTATCCGGTCAGTACGCCGCTGGGCATCATCCCTGCCGACCGCTGCATCCACCGCAGTATGTCCGCCAGTCTTTTGCTGCCGCTCTGGTAACGCCTCCATCATGCCCCCTTAGCATCCATCAGGTCAGCGCAAACCTATCCGGGCCAACAGAATACCCAGATATTTGTTTAATGGATTGTTACGATGCAACCAATGGATGGGAGATGGCTTGCGAGTGCCCAGGTCCTGCAGCAGCTTCAAAATGGAAGTACTTTCGCCACAAGCAAACCCCTGCCGCAACGCCTGTACCGCCTCAGCCTTCTGGCCCGCCATCAGCAACAGTCTGCCGTAGTAGTAGTAATACTCAGCATTGTCTGGAAACTGCTGCAGAGCAGTCCGGCACAGCTCAAGACCACGGGCAACCTGCCCCCGTTCCTTGGCAATGCAGTACCCCAGCATGGCATGCCACTGAGGATTATCCTGATGCCGCAAGGCAGACTCAAGCAACAACAACGCTGCCATGACATTGCCGGAATCAAGAGCCTTACGGGCCCTCAGGTATTCCTTCTCAGCCGACTCTACCAGTTGCTGTTCCATTCAGTTCAGCCCTCCCCTACCCCAGATACAGTTCATCCAGCGACAGACGATACCCCGGCAGGAAGTGATCCAGAAAATAGATCACCTCCGGCAAGAGACTCTTGCGCAGGTTTTCAAGATGTTCTTCTCCGGCCCGCTTAAACTCCAGGTTGCCTGATTTTTCCTCTTCCAGACATTTGATCAGTGCAGCGATCTTATCGGCAGCCTTGATAAGCGGTTTGTATTGCGCATCCTGCTCCTCAAAAAAGAAGAGTGGTTCATAGACCTGCGCCAGCTCCGGCGGCAGCATGGCCAGC
>NZ_JAOTRZ010000359.1 GCF_030247655.1 Trichlorobacter sp.
GTACCGTTCCTTTTCACTATAGATACAACCACAATACTGCTGACGATAGAGTTCCAACTGCTTAGAGCGTCGGATCCCCTCCTGCCAGCCTGGCCTGAAATCCCGATACAAAAACAAAATTCCGTGCTTTTGTGATGCGTCCTCTGCCTTTTGGCGCATCAGATCATGATTCTGATAACGGCTGTAAAAAAGCGACGAGGTAAAGGCATCAAAACCACCATCTAAAGCAGCAGCAGCAACAGCATCAAGTCGTGAGGCGTAGCAGTAGCCACAGCGTTCATCAGGTGCTGCAGCTACATTGGCTAGAAACTCCTCCAACCTGTATTCATCTCTAACGATCAGCGGCATCCCTTCCAACGCGGCCATCTGCTGCGCCGTATCACGTCGCCTGGCAAACTCCTGATAGGGGTGAATATTGTGGTTATAGAAGAAACCGGTAACCTCTATCCCTTCACTGCGCAGGGTAGCGAGGGGATAGAGCGCACAGGGACCACAGCAGGCATGCAACAGGACGCGCATCAGACCTTTTCCAACAGATGTCCCAGTTTATCACGCTTGGTCCGCAGGTAACCTTTGTTTGAGCAAGTGGGGCTGGCCTCTATCTGCACCCGGTCCACAATTTCAATGCCATACCCCTGCAGACCAACCAGCTTACGAGGATTATTGGTTAAAAGACGAATTTTACGAAGACCCAAAGCCAACAAAATTTGGGCACCAACCCCATAGTCACGCATATCAGCCTTAAAACCAAGCTGCTGATTTGCCTCAACCGTATCCATACCCTGATCCTGCAGCTCGTAGGCCTTCAGTTTGTTGATCAGACCGATCCCCCGCCCTTCCTGGCGCATATAGAGGATCACCCCGCGGCCGTCCTTAACAATCGCCTCCATCGCCTTGTGCAGCTGGTCACCACAATCACAACGCTGGGAGCCCATCACATCGCCGGTCAGGCATTCCGAATGTACCCGCACCAGTACCGACTCGTCGCCAGAGAGATCGCCTTTAACCAACGCGATATGGTCCAGCTTGTCCACATCATTTTCAAAGGCCACCACCCGCCAGTCACCACCATAACGGGATGGTAGTTTGGCATCGGCAACAGCCCGCACCAGCTGCTCATGTTTCAGACGATAGGCAACCAGATCAGCAACGGTACAGATCTTCAGGCCATGTTCTTTAGCAAACGTACGCAATTCAGGCATGCGGGACATACTACCGTCATCATTCATGATCTCACAGATCACGCCAGCCGGGGTCAGCCCTGCCAGACGGGCAAGATCAACCGATCCCTCGGTCTGGCCGGTACGGACCAGCACCCCGCCCGGCTTGGCCCGCAGCGGAAAGATATGGCCAGGGCTGACCAGATCAGCTGCAGACGCATTGGGGGCAACTGCGGTCAAAACAGTATGGGAGCGGTCAGCAGCAGAAATACCGGTGGTAACGCCACGTTTTGCCTCAATCGAAACCGTAAAGGCGGTTTCAAAGGGTGAGGTATTATCCCGCACCATCGGCTTCAGCCCCAAGGAGTCGCATTTTTCCGGGGTCAAGGTCAGACAGATCAGACCACGACCATATCTGGCCATAAAGTTGATCGCCTCCGGGGTAGCCATTTCGGCTGCCATGGTCAGGTCACCCTCGTTCTCCCGGTCCTCATCATCCACCAGAATCACCATCTTACCC
>NZ_JAOTRZ010000084.1 GCF_030247655.1 Trichlorobacter sp.
TGATCAGAATCATCTATGCCGATGCACCAGAAAATGTAGATTACACCGCCTACGGTATCAACAATGCCATCCTGATCGACAACACCGGCAAATGGCGCGACCGCGAAGGACTGGGCCGCCACCTGCAGGCCAAAGGCATCTCCAAAGTAATCCTGACCGCACCGGGCAAGGGTGATATCCCCAACGTGGTGGCCGGGGTTAACAACGAACTTATCGTTGAGAACGAAACCATCTTCTCCGCTGCCAGCTGCACCACCAACGCCATTGTGCCGGTGCTGAAGGCGATCCATGACCGCTTCACCATCCAGCACGGCCATGTGGAGACCTGCCACTCCTACACCAACGACCAGAACCTGATTGACAACTACCACAAAGGTTCACGCCGTGGCCGCAGTGCCCCGCTGAACATGGTTATCACCGAGACCGGCGCTGCCAAGGCGGTAGCAAAGGTCATCCCTGATCTGGCCGGCAAACTGACCGGCAACGCCATCCGGGTACCAACCCCCAACGTCTCCCTGGCGATCCTGAACCTGGGACTGGGACAGGAGACCACGGTCAAGGAGCTGAACAGCTTCCTGCGGGACACCGCCCTGAACTCACCGCTGCAGAACCAGATTGATTACGTGGTGTCACCGGAAGTGGTCTCCAGCGACTTTGTCGGCTCACGCCATGCCGGTGTGGTTGACTCACTGGCCACCATCGTGCAGGGCAACCGCTGCGTGTTGTACGTCTGGTACGATAACGAGTTTGGCTACAGCTGTCAGGTAGTGCGGATGGTACAAAAAATGGCGGGGATTGAATTGCCGTCGCTGCCGTAATTGATGAGATATTACCAGACAGGGCATCCAATCCGGGTGCCCTGTTTTTTTATGATTTCCTGCCCAGGCGTCCAGCCAACTTCCCCCCCTCCAGCAGCAAAAACACGGCAACCGCAGGTAGCAGTACCAACCCCAGCTGTTCCCCTGTCAGGGCCGTTGTACGAAAGAAGCCCTGCAACTGCGGCAACCAGATGACCAGCCCCTGCAGCAACAGCACACTGGCGGCCATGGCCAGCAGAGACGGATTACTGAAGAGACCCATCTGCAGAAATGAACTGCGGAAGGAGCGTAACGCCATGGCCTGGGCGATCTGAGCCAGGGCCAGTGAGGCAAACAGCACCGTCTGCCAGGGGCCACCAGACTGCCAGACCAACCAGGTAACCAGCATGCAAGAGCCGCCGATCAGGCTGCCGGTCAGCAGGACATAGCGAACCGTGCGGCGGTCAAAGATCTGGCTGTCCGGTGCAATCGGCGGGCGCTTCATAACATCAGGTTCAGGCCGTTCCAGCCCCATACCCAGCCCCAGCAGGCCATCGGTCAGCAGGTTGAGCCAGAGCAGTTGCAGCGGGGTCAGCGGCATACCCATCCCCAAAAATGGCAGGATCAGCACAGCCAGAATCTTGCCGGTATTGCCTGCCACGGAAAAGACCACAAACTTGCGAATGTTGTCATAGATGGTGCGGCCTTCCTCCACCGCTGCCACAATGGTGGCAAAGTTGTCATCCAGAAGCACCATGTCGCTGGCCTCCCGGGCCACGTCAGTGCCAACCTTGCCCATGGCCACCCCCACATCAGCCTTTTTCAGGGCCGGGGCATCGTTGACTCCGTCGCCGGTCATGGCAGCGACACCGCCGCTGCGCTGAATCGCATCCACAATCCGCAATTTGTGTTCCGGCGCAACCCTGGCATAGACCGAGACCGTTGCCACCGCCGCGTCAAACTGCTCCGGGGGCAGTCGATCAAGCTCAACGCCGGTCAAGGCGCCACCAGAATCATCAATCCCCACCTGCCGGGCAATGGCCCGGGCGGTCAGCGGGTGATCACCGGTAATCATTACCGGCCTGATACCGGCACTCAGGCAGCGTTGCACCGCTTCTTGCGCTTCCTGGCGAGGCGGGTCAGTCAGGGCAACCAGACCGATGCAGACAAACTCCTGCTCCAGGGCCTCCACCCGACCATCTTCACCCGGCTGCAAAACCCGCAACGCCAGGGCCAGTACCCGCTGTCCTTCGGCAGCAAAGCGGTCTGCCGCCGCCTGCAGGGTCTGGAGATGCTGCTCAGTCAGTCGCTCCACCCTGCCTTGTACCAACAGACCGCTGCACAGTCCCAACACGCTATCCAGCGCGCCTTTGGCTGCCAACAGAGTACCGCCTGCTGGCAACGGTGGTAGCGACACGAAGCCGGGAATCAGCGCAGTAATATGGTGTACGGTAATCATCCGTTTGGTAACAGAATCAAAGGGGATCTCGGCAATCCGTGGCAGGGACAGCTCCAGCTCACCACGGAACAGACCTGCGATTGCAGCAGCAGAGACCAGGGCACCTTCAGTGGGGTCACCCAGCACAACCTCTTCACCATCTTCAATCTTCAAAACCGCATCATTGCAGAGCGTGCCGACCATCAACAAAAGCTGATCATACTCCCCCCCCTCACCCGGCCTTTGGCCGGCCTCTCCCCCAGGGAGAGGGGTTAGAGGTGAGGGAGATAGCAGCGTATCCGTACCCACCAGGCCGGTTACGGTCATCCGGTTCTGGGTCAGGGTACCGGTCTTGTCACTGCAGATCACCGTGACCGATCCAAGAGTCTCCACGGCTGGCAAACGCCGGATCAGGGCATGGCGTTTCAACATCCGCTGGGCCCCCAGGGCCAGGGTGATGGTAACCACCGCCGGCAACCCTTCCGGGATAGCAGCCACAGCCACACTAACCGCCAGCAGCAGCATCTCCTTCAGTGCCTCACCCCGCAGCATCCCTACCGCAAAGATCACCCCTGCCACCGCCACCGAGACCACGGCCAACACCTTGCCCAGCCGATCCAGCCGTTTCTGTAGCGGGGTCCATTCCTGCCCCACCTGCTGCAGCAGGGTGGCTATTTTGCCCAGTTCAGTCTGCATACCGGTGGCAACCACCACTGCCACCGCCCTGCCAGCCGACACCAGGGTGCCCATGAACAGCAGGTTTCGGCGGTCACCCAGCGGCAGTTCCTCCGTTGCAATCTGGTCAGTCTGCTTCTCCACCGCCTCTGACTCACCGGTCAACAGGGACTCCTGCACCCGCAGGCCATGGGCCTCCAGCAGACGGCAATCAGCTGGAACCACGCTACCAGCCTCCAGCAGCACAATATCGCCGGGCACCAGTTGCAGAGAAGGCAGCTCCAGCACCGTCATATCCCGCCGCACCCGCACCAGCGGCACAGCCATCCGCTTCAGGGCTGCAATGGCCCGCTCAGCGCGATAATCCTGAGTAAACCCCAGCAGGGCAAACAGAATCACAATGGCAAATATGGTCGCGGCATCCTTGAATGAACCCACCAGACCGGAAACCACGGCAGCAGCGGTCAGGATCAGGGCCATGGTGGAGGTAAACTGTTCCCAGAGGATCCGCCAGGGGGAACGCCCGGCCTGTTCGGTCAGCTCGTTCCGACCGTACTGCTGCAAACGACGAGCAGCCTCGTCAGAGCTCAGACCGGTATCAGGCGTTGTCTGCAACAGTTCAAGCGCCAGATTTTCGGTAAGGGTATGCCATACTGTTTTGAGTTCTCTGTCCATGGATGACAGTATACCACCAATGCTTCACTTTTCAGCTAGATGATAGTACACTGCCTGTCATGAGCAAATCAGCCGCTATCCTGTTAATCTGCTTCACCGCTACCATACTGGGGTTTTCCACCTGGCAACTGTTTCTTGGCAAGCTTGAGGCTGCCTTTTCCGCCCTGCCCTTTCTGGTAATCCTCTACCTGTTTGTCGCCCCCTGGAAAAAGCAGACACCGCGCAACCAACAACCTTAATCCGGAGTATTTATAATGTCCGCATTCCGTTTCTTTGGCGCTATCATCCGCCATCCCCGCATAGTTTTGACCGTTGCCCTGCTGCTGGCTGCCTTGTCAATTGTGTACACCTCCCTGAGGCTGGAGTTTTTGACTGGCCGTGATGATCTGATGCCCCGGCATGCGGCTTTCCAGAAAGATTATCAGGCCTACCGCGCTGCCTTTGGTGATCAGGAAGAGATTGCCGTGGTGATCGAAGGGGCTGATCCGGCTTTGGTCAGCACCTTCAGTGATGCCCTGTATGCCCGGCTGTCCCAGGAAAAGCGCCTCTTTCTGGAGGTGTTGTATCCCGGCGGCATGCCCTACTTCCGTCAGAACGGACTGCTGTTCATGTCCCTTGATGAACTGAAGGCGATGGCTCACACGCTGGAAAAGGCAGGGCCGGTGCTGCAAGATCTGGCAGCCGCCCCCTCAATCCAGACCCTGTTCAGCTCACTGACGGATCAGATTAACAACTACCTGAAGGTACCATCACCGGACAAACTGCAACGCCTGACCTTTATGCTGGGTACGCTGGACAAAGGCTTTGCCGGGTTTGATGGCAAAAAGAGCGGCCTGTCCATGGATTCGTTCCTGACCGGTGGCGCTGACGGCAAACCATCCGCCCTTGAAAACGCAGGCAGACAGCAGGTGATCGCCATCCGCCCCCTGAAAGAGACTGACAGCTTTGTACCGGCTGAAAAGGCGATCAAAAAGGTGCGTGAAGAGCTGAACATCCTGCGTCAAAAGGCTGAATTTAAGGGAATAACTGCCGGGATCACCGGAGTGCCGGTGCTGGAGTATGAAGAGATGGCCACCAGCATGGATGACATGACCATCGCCTCGGTCCTGTCACTGGTGCTGACCGTCATCCTACTGCTGTTCGCCTTCCGGGGTGTCAGGAACACGGTTGCCGCCATGGTTGCGCTACTGATCGCCATCAGCATCGCCTTTGGCCTGGCAACACTCTTTGTTGGCCACCTTAACATCCTCTCCATGGCCTTTGCCGTCATGCTGCTGGGGTTGGGGGTGGAATACAGCATCCAGGTGGTACTGCGTCATCAGGAGCTGCTCAATGACCGCCCGTTTGAAGAATCACTGGCCAAGGCGCTGGCCTCAAACCTGCGCCCTATCCTGCTGGCCTTTACCACCACCGCCCTGGCCTTTCTGACCTTCCTCCTGACCGACTTCCGCGGCATTGCCGAACTGGGCCTGATTGCTGCCATGGGGGTCTTTGTCTGCTTTGCGGCCACCTTTACAGTGTTGCCTGCCCTGCTTGTCATGCTGCATAAAAAATCAGAAACAGAAAAATTCATGCCGATCCCGCACAAACCAAAACCGAGCCTACAGCGACTATTTGCACGCCCCGGTCTGATTGTGGCCGCCACAGCCCTGCTGGCCCTGGCCGGTACGGCAGCCCTGACCCGCGTGCCGTTTGATTTCAACATGCTGAACCTGCAGGCCAAGGGGCTGGAATCGGTGACCTATGCCTACAAGCTGATGAAGAGCAAAGAGAACTCCGGCTACTTCGGAGTATCCATGGCCAAAGACCATGATGAGGCGATCCGTCTGACCAAGCGTTTTGAGGCCCTGCCCAGCGTAGACCATGTCGTATCCCTGCCGGCCCTGGTGCCGGATCAGCAGCCGGAAAAGCTGGCTGAGTTGGGCCGGATCAAACAGATCATGGCAAAGGTACAGCCGGTTCCCTATGAAGAAAACCTTCGGGTAATGGAGCTACCGGCTGTTTTCGAAAGCTTTCGCGAGCAGGTAGAAAAGCTGAAGAACAACCTTGAAGCGCAGAAGCTGCCTGAGGCGCAACCTATAGCCGCCTTCCTGAAAACCCTGGACAGATTCTTTGCCGGGCTGGAAAAGGAAAAGGACGGTAACGCCCTGACCATGCTGCGGGAGATGCAGGAAAGCATGTTTGCCCCGCTACCGGAGAAGCTGAAGCTGCTGAAGGAAAGCCTTAATGCCGGAACCGTGACCGAAGCCGACGTTCCCCAGGCACTGAAGCAGCGTTTTGTAGGCAAGGATGGCCGTCTGCTGCTGCAGATCGCCCCTAAAAAAGAGATCTTCAACGAACAGCCGCTGGCGGAGTTCGTCACCCAGATCAAGTCCGTTGATCCCCACGCCACCGGCGAACCGGTCAGCGTCTATGAATCGTTCAAGATCCTCAAGCTCTCCTACCTGGAGGCCTTCCTGTATGCCCTGGGGGGGGTGGTGCTGATCCTGTTGATCGCCTTCCGCAGCCTGCGTTCAACCCTGCTGGGGATAACGCCGCTGACAGTGGGGCTGTTGCTGATGGTGGGGGGAATGTGGCTTTTCGGCCTGAAGTTCAACGTGGCCAACATCATCGTTATGCCGCTCTTGCTGGGGGTCGGGATCGACTCGGCCATCTACATCATCAGCCGTCACCTGAAGGGAAAGGAATCACCGGTGGAGGTGGCCACCAGCAGTGCTGGCAAGGGGGTATTCCTGAACGCCCTGACCATCCTGTTCAGCTTTGGCGCCCTGATGGTGGCCCGTCACCAGGGGGTCTTCAGCATCGGCGCCGTCATGTCGCTGGGCATGACCGCCATTGTGCTGGCGTTTCTGGTGTTTACCGGCACTGTTACTGCTACTTGATAAACGGCGAGGGTGAATACCGATTGTTAGAGGATGCCGGGGTTACTAGAGATCCAGCGGACTCTTTGGTTCTTTCACTGTCCTGACCGGCACGCAGTGGGCGTAATGATCCTGCCCGCCCTAGACATAAAGAACCTGATTGAATTCGGTCGCTATGCAGAAGATAAAGATGCGCATATGATCCTTAACCACAAGGCTGCTATCGAGTTGCCGGTCGATGATTCTGATCTCATTGGTTTTGCCCCCATACCGTCCTCAGCCTTCACGGTTTCCCGTCTGAAAATGTGGAGCCCAACCATCGACAAAACCGGGCAAACAGCAGGCCGGTCTGCCTCAGACCCGTTGAGAAGCAACGCACCGATGCTGTTAGACCGTACTGACCATTTGCTACGGCAATGAAAAATTAACATGCCCCGCTTGCGTACCATCCATAACCGCGCTATCGTTCATGTCACAAAACAATCAACTGAATCAGATAACCAGATCTCTTGAGGAGCATCCCTATGAAACGACTTGCCATTCTTACCAGCGGCGGTGACTGTTCCGGCATGAATGCCACCATCCGGGCTGCAGCCCGCACCGCCATTGCCAATGATGTTGAGATGATCGGCTACCGCAAGGGATATGCCGGGCTACTGAAGAACGAGTATATAGTTCTGGACAGCTTGGCGGTCTCAGGCACCCTGCAGCGGGGCGGCACCTTTCTGCAATCAGCCCGTTCTACCGAGTTCCGCACCGAAGAGGGGCGCAAGAAGGCGCTGGACAACCTGATGAAGGAACGGGTGGAAGGTCTGATCGTGGTGGGAGGTGACGGCTCCCTTTCCGGCGCCCTGGCCCTGGACAAGATGGGTTTCCCGGTGATCGGCATCCCGGCCAGCATTGACAATGACATCGCCTACACTGACATGGCGTTGGGGGTTGATACCGCCCTGAACAACATCATCTATGCGGTGGACTGTATCAAGGACACTGCCTCATCCCATGACCGGGCCTTTATTGTTGAGGTAATGGGTCGCAACTCCGGTTACCTGGCTTCCACCGCTGCCATTGCCACCGGGGCTGAGTTTGCCATTGTGCCGGAGGTGGAACTGGATCTGACTGATATGTGCCACCAGTTGCATCGACGCTATGAAGAAGGGCGTACCAATGCCCTGATCATTATGGCGGAAGGGGCCGGTCATGCCCAGTCCATTGCCGACGGGATCAAAGACGCAGTGGGATTTGAGACCCGCGTGACGGTGCTGGGGCATTACCAGCGGGGCGGCGCGCCAACGGTGTTTGACCGTCTGCTGGGCAGCCGGTTTGGCAGAAAATCAGTTGAGTTGCTGCTATCCGGCACCAAAGGGGTCATGGTCGGACTGTCAGCCAACTCGCTGACCACCACCCTGCTTGAGATGGTGGTCAAGGGTGGCCAGAAGAAGCTGAATGAAGATTTACTGCGTATGGCTGATATCCTGGGAATTTAAGACCATGAATCGACCCAAAAGACTGTTCAGAACCCGTGCCTCCAAGGAAGGTTTGCCCCCTGGCAGCCTGATTCATATTGGTGAAGCCCCGGCAGATGCGGTCAGTATCTCGGTCTTTTCCTATGGTGAACAGGGATTGCAGGATACCTGCTCAGAAACCCTTGATCTCAGCCTTATCCAACCGAAACCATCAGGCGTGGTCTGGGTGGATGTGGAAGGAATACATCAGGTTGAAACCATCCGCAGCCTGGGTGAGGCCTACAACCTGCATCCCCTGGTGCTGGAAGACATAGTCAGTACACTTCAGCGCCCCAAGGTTGAGGATTATGATGACTATCTGTTTGTGGTGGTCAAGATGCTGTTGCCCCTGCCGGACGGTGATTTTGCAGCGGAGCAGTTGAGTCTGATTCTGGGCAGGGGCTATGTGCTGACCTTTCAGGAAGGGATCCGGGGGGATGCCTTTGGAGCGGTCCGGGAGAGAATCCGTTCTGCCAAGGGCAAGATTCGAACTCTGGGGGCTGACTATCTGCTCTACACCCTGCTGGATGCAGTGGTTGATCGCTACTTTACGGTACTGGAAGGGTTTGGGGAGCGGCTGGTCAATATTGAGGAAGAGGTTGCCATGCACCCCCATCCCCGCACCCTGGTGCAGCTGAATGACCTGAAAAAAGAGATAATCTACCTGCGCAAGTCAACCTGGCCGCTGCGTGAAGTATTATCCTTTCTGGAACGGGACGACACTGACCTGATCAGCGACGCCACCCGTCTGTTTCTGCGGGATGTCCATGATCATGCGGTGCAGACCATTGATACGGTTGAGACCTTCCGGGATCTGCTCTCAGGCATGCTGGATCTTTACCTCTCCAGCCTCAGTAACCGCACCAACGAGATCATGAAATTTTTGACCATCATCGGCACCATCTTTATCCCGCTGACCTTTGTGGTTGGCCTGTACGGTATGAACTTCAAGTATATGCCGGAGCTTGAGTGGCACTACGGCTACTTTGCCATACTGGGGTTGATGGCCCTCATGACCGTGGGGATGGTCTTCTACTTCAAGCACAGAAAGTGGCTGTAAACTACCTACCCATGCCTGCACCAATCCACAAAAAAACACTGGATACCATTCAACAGTTCAAACTTTGCCAACCCGGTGATCGCCTGATTGTCGGGGTGTCCGGTGGTGCTGATTCTGTGGCGCTGCTGGATCTGCTGTCAACCCTGCCCGACTTCCCGCTACATCTGATTGTGGCCCACCTGAACCATTGCCTGCGGGGCGATGAAAGCGATGTTGATGAACTGTTTGTGCAGCAACTGGCGGCCCGTTACCAGCTGCCCTGCGAACTGCGCCGCGTTACTGTCAGGCAGTTGGCCCATCGGCAGCGGACCTCTCTGGAGGAAGCCGGACGCACGGCACGCTATGCTTTTTTTGACGAACTGCGAACCCGGTACCATGCCGCTGCCATAGCGGTTGCCCACCATATCGATGACCAGGCCGAGACCCTGCTGCTGCGACTGCTGCGTGGCGCCGGAACCACCGGACTGGCGGCCATGGCACCGATCAACCAAACCGGGATTATTCGGCCACTGCTTGGAATCAACCGCCAGGAACTACGGAAGCACCTGACAGATCGCCAGCTGACCTTCCGGGAGGACAGCAGCAACAGTGATCAGGCCTACCTGCGTAACCGTATCCGCCATGAACTACTGCCGCTTTTGCAGGAGTATAACCCGGCTATTGCCCAGCGGTTATCAGCCACCGCCAGTCTGCTGGGAGAAGACGAGATGTTGCTGACCCACTGTACGGAGACAGCTTTCAGACAGCTATCCCGCAGCGGCACCGGCTGGAGCGCCCTGTCGCTGACTGAACTCAGACAACAGCCTCGCCCGCTCAGACTACGGCTGTACCGTAGGGCCATTCAGGACATTCTCGGCAACCTGCAACGTTTTGAACTGCGCCATTATCAGCTTCTCGACAACCTGCTGCTGGAAAGCAGCACCGGTGCCAGCCTGAACCTGCCCTGCAGACTGATTGCCATACTGACCGCTGATCAGTTACTGGTTGCCCCTCAAGAACTGCTGCAGCCTGCCCCACCCTGCCGTTGCACCATTGGCACCCTCGGCAGGTACGAGCTTGGCAATGGACTGACCTTGACGATTGAGCAGGCCCAACCACCGCTATCCTGGCAAGGACTGAGCGGAACAACCAGCTATATTGATGTGACACAGGCCCCCTTCCCCTGGCAGGTACGCCCGGTTGCCCCCGGCGACCGCCTGGAACTGCTGGGAAGCAAAGGCAGCCGCGCTATTCAGGATCTTCTGACCGACCTGAAGATCCCCCGCTATCTGCGCCCCTGCCTGCCACTGATCTGCCAGGGCAATCGACCGCTCTGGCTGGCCGGTATCCGCCGCAGTCGGCATGCCCTGGTCAATCCTGACCAGCAACAGGTGATTTGCATCACCCTCTCCGGCCAGGATCAACTCCCGCTGTTCCCCTGATTCCCCAGACCCTCAATTCTTAAAAGCCTTGTCGTTGAAGCATAAAGTATGTTAATTTTCCTCAATTTCGCCAGACACTCGAATACACCGAAGTTCCGCTATTGGAGGATTAACTCTTGAACCAGTTCTACAAGAATCTCGCCCTGTGGCTAGTCATCAGCCTGATGATGATCATGCTGTTCAACATGTTCCAGAAACCACGCGTTATTGAGGACAAGCTCAGCTTCAGCGAACTCATGACCCAGATTGATGACAACCGGATCAAATCGGTCATCCTGCAGGGCAATGACCTGACCGGTAAATATCTGGACAAGGACAACAAGGAAAAGGCGTTCCGCAGCTACAAGCCCACATTTGACGCTGACCTGACTGAAAAACTGTTGGAAAAGAAGATCACCATCCAGGCCAAGCCGGAAGAAGAACGCTTTTCCTGGTTCTCAATCTTTATCTCCTGGTTTCCGCTGCTACTGTTGGTGGGGATCTGGATCTTCTTTATGCGCCAGATGCAGATGGGGGGCGGTAAGGCCATGTCCTTCGGCAAAAGCCGCGCCAAACTGCTGACCGAGGCCCAAGGCAAGATCACCTTTGAGGATGTGGCCGGCATTGAAGAGGCCAAGGAAGAACTGGAAGAGATCATCGCCTTCCTGAAGGAACCCAAGAAATTTACTGCACTGGGCGGCAAGATCCCCAAAGGGGTGCTGCTGGTTGGTCCTCCCGGTACCGGTAAGACCCTGCTGGCCCGTGCTGTGGCCGGTGAGGCCGGGGTACCGTTCTTCTCCATTTCCGGTTCAGACTTTGTGGAGATGTTTGTCGGCGTGGGTGCCAGCCGGGTGCGTGACCTGTTCCTGCAAGGCAAGAAGAACGCCCCCTGCATCATTTTTATTGATGAGATCGACGCGGTCGGACGCCATCGCGGTGCCGGACTGGGTGGTGGCCATGACGAGCGTGAACAGACACTGAACCAGCTGCTGGTTGAGATGGACGGTTTTGAGTCCAACGAAGGGGTAATCCTGATCGCTGCCACCAACCGCCCTGATGTACTTGACCCTGCTCTGCTGCGGCCCGGCCGTTTTGACCGTCAGGTAGTGGTGCCCCGCCCGGATGTCAAAGGTCGGGAACAGATCCTGACTGTGCATGCCAAAAAGGTGCCGCTGACTCCTGAGGTTGATCTGGGTGTGATTGCCCGTGGCACCCCCGGTTTCTCCGGTGCTGATCTGGCTAATCTGGTCAACGAGGCAGCCCTTCTGGCAGCCCGTAATAACAAGACCTCCGTGGACATGCAGGATTTTGATGCTGCCATGGACAAGGTCCTGATGGGTGCCGAGCGCCGCAGCATGGTGATCTCTGACGAGGAAAAGAAGAGCACTGCCTACCATGAAGCCGGCCATACACTGGTGGCCAAGATGGTGCCGGGCAGCGATCCGGT
>NZ_JAOTRZ010000085.1 GCF_030247655.1 Trichlorobacter sp.
AACAAACTCCAGAAACCAGGGCCAGACCTCTTCCGGTGCGGGCTTGCCTGCCAGCATCTGTTCTGAGATGCCATGTACCCGCCAGGCGCCGTAGCTGATCGGTGTGTTGGTGTTGATCAGGGTTGCCAGTTCAGCCACAATCTGACCGCTCTCTACGGCAACCGCGCCGATCTCGATTACCCGCCCACCGTTTTTGACCGAAAGCCCGGTGGTTTCGGTATCTACAACAACAATTCTATGCATATTTTCACCCTAGCACAGCAGTATGACAAAATAGGTCATTTTCAAATTCAGGCAATAAAAAAGCCCGCATTTAATACGGGCTGACCAGCGTTAGACTATCAGGTTGTTAAAATCAGGTATCGGCCTGATGGTAAGCGGCCCTGTTCCAAAAACGTCACCATCCAGTTGCACCGGCTTGTCGGTTTCAATCAGGATCGATTCCTGACTGACGCAGAGGGCATCAGGCGCGTCATATCTGCCCCGCAAAAAGACGGTGGCGGTGAAGCGAAGCAGGCCCAGGGGGGTACGAAACGGCAGGGGGGCAACCACCAGTTGGGGGGTGAAGAGACTGGCCTGGGGAACCAGACAGTAGGGACCGGCATAGTGGGCGGCATTGGCGACAATCAGGCTGTTGCAGTGACGTGTCTGTCCGTTGCAGCTGACGGTAATCAGACGATTATCCCAGTTGATACAGCGTCGCAGGCCTGCCAAAACATAGGCCCCCTTCCCCAGCAACCGTTTTTCTGATGAGCGCACATCTGCAACTGCCTCGGCATCGGCACCGATACCGGCCATCAGGACAAAACGTTTGACTCCGTTACTGGAGCTGGCTTCACCAACCGTGAAAGGCCGCAGCGTGCCACGGGCAATCCGCTCAATCGCATCCTGCTGGGAGGATATGCCCAGTTCCCGGGCCATGACATTGGCGGTGCCAAGGGGGATGATCCCCAGGGTGGCGCTACCTTGGGGCATACTGTTGATAACGGTGTTGATGGTGCCATCGCCGCCAACAGCGATAATGGTGGGTGATGTTGTCGTGTTACAGAGGTTGGTAACGGCCTGCATGGATTCTGCAAGGCTCCGGGGAAGCAGGGGCTGCGGGTCAAGCCCGACAGCCCTCAAGCGGGTAAGGATCTGTTCAGCTTTAGCAGTGGAATAGCTGCCAGAGGTAGGATTGAAGACAACATGTACGGTCTGCATGGTGCAGATATCCTATGAAAGCAGCTCTTGCAACTTTGCGCCGATATCTTCTTCCCGCATCAGAGATTCGCCAACCAGGAAGGCACCAGCGCCGCCAGCCTGCAATCGCTCAATGTCAGTCCGGTTGTTGATGCCGCTTTCAGCCACCAACAGGCGTCCGGCAGGCAGCATCTTTGCCAGACGCTCGGTGGTGCCCAGATCAGTGACAAAGGTACGCAGATTACGGTTGTTGACGCCGATCAGACCGATATCGGTTTTACAGGCGATCTCCATCTCTGCTTCGTCATGCACCTCTAACAGAATATCCAGATGCACAGAACGGGCGACACCTGCCAGATCAACGATCTGTTGAGGTTCCAGGATGGAGGCGATCAGCAGGATGGCATCAGCACCGGCTGCCCGGGCTTCATAGACCTGAAACGGATCAATGATAAAGTCTTTACGCAGCATCGGCAGACCGACCTGTTCACGAATCAGGGCCAGAAAACGCAGGTGTCCCAGAAAGAACTTCTCATCGGTCAGCACAGAGAGACAGGTGGCGCCGTTGTTCTGGTAGATCTCTGCGATCTCCAGCGGGTCAAAATCATCCCGGATCACCCCTTTGCTGGGTGAGCCCTTTTTTACCTCGGCAATAATAGCGGTCCAGTCCGAGGCCACGGCGTCACGCAGATGTCGCTCAAAACCGCGGGGGGTATCTTCAAGGTCTGAAATTCTTACCTTAAGCTCGTCAATTGAGGCTGCCAGACGTGCTGCAGCAACCTCTTCCCGCTTGTGGGCAACAATGGTTTTAAGGATATCAGGGGTATCACTCATTGCAGAGTCCTCTTAGTTGGTGAGTGTGGCCAGCTTTTCAATCTGCATGAGGGCAGCACCTGAATCAATGGCACTGGCAGCCTGGGTGACCCCTTCAGCTACCGTGGCACAGCGTCCGGCAGCCAGCAGGGCATAGCCAGCGTTCAACAGGACGATCTCACGCTTTGGCCCTTGTTCGCCCGCAAGAACGGCACGGACGATAGCGGCATTGACAGCGGCATCGCCCCCTTTGAGCGCCTGCATGCTGCAACGGGTGAAGCCAAACTCTTCCGGCGTGATGGTAAACAGCCGCACACCATCTGGAGTTACTTCTGCCGCTGCGGTCTCACCGGTCAGAGTGATCTCGTCCATACCATCCCTGCCATGCACGACAAAACCGCGCTTACAGCCCAGGCGGTGCAGCACGCCGGCCATTTTTTCAACCAGTTCCTCCCGGTAGACCCCCATCACCTGACAATCGGCATTGGCCGGGTTGGTCAGCGGCCCCAGGATGTTAAAGACGGTGCGGATGCCGATCTCACGGCGGGGACCGATGGCATGTTTCATGGCACCATGCAGGGCCGGGGCAAACAGGAAGCCGATCCCGATTCCATTGATGCAACGTTCAACCTGTTCCGGAGTGATATCCAGGTTGACACCCAGCTTTTCAAGAACATCGGCACTACCGCAGGCAGAGGAGACGGAACGGTTACCATGTTTGGCCACCTTGACACCGCAGGCCGAGACAACAAATGAAACCGTGGTGGAGATGTTAAAGGTGTTGGTGCCGTCACCGCCGGTGCCAACCACATCCAGAATGGTTTCCTGATCAAGGTTGATGTCGTCGCGGTCAATGTCCAGCACGTTGCGTCCGACCCGGATCGGTGTGGCCCGTTCCCGCATAACCCGCGCAGCACCACTGATCTCTTCAACAGTCTCCCCTTTCATCCGCAGGGCAGTGATAAACGAGCCGATCTGAGCTGGGGTGCATTCACCAGACATGATCTGGTTCATCACCTCAATCATCTCACCTTCGCGCAGGTCATGCAGTTCAACCACTTTTGCAATTGCCTGTCTGATCATGGTGTTCCTCCTTGCAAACACAAATGGGGATGTTGCCATCCCCATTTGTAACCAGTATGTGTCAACCGTTATTTGGCTTCAGTGATCCGCTTGATTGCTTCCTTGATCATGGCTTCCGCCAGATCAGGTACCACTTCCCAGACAATCCGCTCAATGGTTTCTTTTGAAGCTGACAAGAGAGCAGTCTTCAACTGCTCATCTGTCAAAGCAACGGCACCGGCAACAGGCGCAACCACCGGCAGCTCGGCAGCAGCTTCAACCGGAGCAAAAACCTGCGAAGGCAGTTCAGCAACCGGCTCCATGACCGGCTCCATGACCGGTTCTACGGCAGCTATCGGCTCAAAGGCATCCGGGCTGAACGCGGTTGCAGGTTCTGAAACTTCTTCTGCAGGCTCTTCACGGAACTCAAAGGTCTGTTCCTCAACCGGCACCCACGAAGAGCCTATAGTATCATGCTGTGATTGTACTACAGGTGCTACAGCTGCCTCTACAGGTGCAACAGTATCAACCTGATTGGTCTCAAAAGGAGACACAAACGTTTCCTCAACCGCAGTTACCGCAGCAGGCTGCGGGGTAAAGGCACCCCAGGGATCATCCGGAGAGCGGGCCGGTTCAGGTTCAAACGCAGGAGCTGCAAAGGTTGCAGCAGGTGCCGCAGGAGGTTCAAAGGAAACTGTTGGCTCAGTCACGGGAGGAACTTCTGCAAAGGGTGAGGCCGTTTGTTCAAAGGCAAACGGCTCTTCCGCAATGGTTGCCTCAACCGGAGAAACAGCAGGTGTAACCTCCGGAGCAGCAACTGCAGCGCCACCGGTACGATTAAGACCAAGCTGATACAGCTCCTGTACTTTGGCAACAATCTGCTGGGATTCAAACGGCTTGACAATATGGTCATCAGCACCACACTGACGCGCCTTATCCTCGTCAAACGGCTCAAAGGAACCGGTTAAAAGCAAAACCGGCTTGGAAGCAAGGGCGGCATCCTTACGGATCGCCTCACAGACTTCATAACCGCTCATGCCCGGCATCAGGGCATCTATCAGCAATACATCCGGCTGAAGTTCCTGTGCTTTTTGCACGGCAGCCTTGCCGTTATCAACCACGGTAAGGGTATAGTCGTCTGACCCGAAAATAATTCCGACGACTTTCTGGATAGTAATACTGTCATCGGCCAGAAGTATTGAGATGCTGCCCATCGGTCCCTCCCCGCAAGGATTGCTGATGATGCGCTACAGAAGAATTGGCACAAAACGTGGAAGACACTAACATACGGCCCCACGAGTGTCAAGGCACAGTATTTTGGGGCATTTGTGCGTCAGCCATTTTTTCATGCCCTGCAAACAGTGCCGCCGCAAGGGTCGAGATGTCACTCCGCAACCGGTTAAAACCACGCCGGTTACGGTAATCAAGCCTGGTTGTCAGCAATACAACATACAGATTTGCCTCCGGGTCAATCCAGACCGATGAGCCGCTGTAGCCGGTGTGACCATAGGAGACTTCAGAGAAAAGTGCACCTTTTGGTGCAGAAAATGGCGACTCTCTATCCCACCCAAGCCCACGTACAATTTTCCCGTTTCTAAAAAAATAGGGGGCGGTCATCTGGGCAACGGCTCGCGACGAAAGGACCCGTTGTCCATCCAGAGTACCACCACTCAACAACATCCTGGAGAACCGTCCCAGATCTTCGGCAGTACTGAACAGACCTGCGTGACCAGCCACCCCTCCCAACAGACGAGCATTATCATCCTGTACTACACCGTTCAATACCCCGTTACGGCCCCCCAGAGTTGCCGCTGTATTGTTATTTGCAACCGGGTTGAAGCTGGTAGACCTCATCCCCAACGGTTGGTAGAACGCCTCCTGGCAATAGCCATCAAGCCCAAAGGCGCTGATCCTGCGGACCAGATTACCCAACAGGATAAAATTGATATCCGCATACAGAAATCGGGTACCCGGTTTGTCAGATGATTGGGAAGCAGCGCGACTGATGGCGCTTTCCAGTGGTGCAGAAGGGTCAAGCATACCGTCATGCAACCCGGAGGTATGGGTCAGCAGGTGTAATACCGTTATCTCCTTGCCCCTAAACTCCGGAAACCAGCGGGAAAGGGGATCAAGCAGCGAAAGCGCCCCCTGATCCATCAGCCTGATGACTGCTGGTGTCGTAGCAAACACCTTGGTCAGGGAGGCGACATCAAAAACAGTCCCAACCGTAAGCGGTCGGGAAGCAGGTTCAAAACCTGCACGTCCTGCGGCATGGGTGTAGAGCGTGCCATTCCGGTTGCCCACCAGTACCACTGCACCGCTAATCAGGCCCCTTCTGACCGCATTCTGCAGCATGGTATCAAGCACTGCGGTTCGCCCAAGTTCCTGCAGCGGATCCTGTTCAGCATAAGCCCTTTCAACAGGCGAACAAAAGAGGCTGCAAGTGACAATAAGGAGCATTATGCCCACGCTCGGGCGCAGAAAAAAGCCGCCCATCAGGCGGCTTGAGGGTACTCTATGCATCTTCATTTACTGTATCCTGAACTCCACTGATTTGATAACCGTTCCTGCCACGTCCTTGACATCAACACGCCAGTTGCCCACACTTGAGGCATCAACCGGCAGGGTGCTGTAGGCCCGCCAACGTTTCCCCTTAACCACCAGATCCGTCTCTTTCATTACCTGACCGCCCCGCGACCAAACATGTTTTATCATTGTTTCAGCAGTGTCATCGGTCTGCGTACGACTAAAGCAGTATAACGCCTTGACCGTACGATGAGAAATACGATGCACCGCATCGATTGGCTTGCCCTTTGACACCTTGGTGGTAACAGCCAACTCGGTAATGCTGAGTGACCCTGCCCAGAGCGGGACAGCCATGGCAACCAGAAGCAGTGCGAACAGAACCGATAGCAGCTTTTTCATCGTGCTACCTCCCGTTGGGAATCAGGTACGATAATCTGCGTTGATACTGACGTATTCGTGGGACAGGTCAGAGGTGTAGACCGTTGCACTCCCCTGCCCCACCCCAAGATCGACCAGCACGCGAAACTCTTTTTTGCGCAACACTTCGGTGCCTCTGGCCTCGGCATCACCACCGCTGAAGATACCTGCCTTAGCCATACAGACATCATCAAACCAGAGCGCCAGCAGGTCAGGATTTACCTTGGCCCCTGAATAACCAACTGCCGCAAAGATCCTGCCCCAGTTTGCATCCTGCCCAAAAAAGGCGGTCTTGACCAACGAAGAGTTGGCAACTGCCATGGCAGCCCGCTTGGCATCGGCATCAGAATCAGCACCGGTAATGCGGATCTCAACAAACTTGGTGGCACCTTCGCCGTCTTTAACAATCAACTTGGCCAGATCCAGCAACACCTCATCAAGCAGTCGGGCAAACTCCTCAGCCTCCGTTGATCCGGCAGTGATAACCGGCGTTCCCGCAGCACCATTGGCCATCAGCAGACAGGTGTCATTGGTGGAGGTATCACCATCAATGGTAATGGCGTTAAAAGAGCGCTCAACACTGCGACGGAAGATGCTATCGATCAAGGCAGGATCAATCGTTGCATCAGTCAACACAAAGGAGAGCATGGTGGCCATATTGGGCATGATCATACCAGCCCCTTTGGCAACACCGGCCACGGTATAGCTGACACCGCCTGCACTGCCGCTCCGCTGGGCAGCCTTGGGAAAGGTATCGGTGGTCATGATGGCCGCTGCCAGATCATCAATAGTTGCACTGCCGCAACCGGCCACCAGAGCGGGAATGGCTGCGGTCAGGCGTTCCATCGGCAGTGGCACACCGATTACACCGGTGGACGAGACCTGCACCAGCTCCTCTGCAATACCCAATCCCTCTGCCAGCAACTGACTGGTCGTACGGGCATCCAACATGCCCTGGGCGCCGGTACAGGCGTTGGCGTTACCGCTGTTCACCACCAGGGCCTGGGCCTTACCACCGGCAATCCGTTCAGCAGAGAGCAGCACCGGAGCCGCCTTGACCGCGTTGGTAGTAAAGACCGCTGCAGCCGTTGCCGGAGTCCCGGAAAAGATCAGGGCCAGATCCTTACGCCCCGGCTTCTTGATGGCTGCTTCTACAACTGAAAAAGTAAAACCTTTTAACGACATGGCTATTTACCACAACACTTTTTATATTTTTTGCCACTGCCACAGGGACACGCCTCATTACGACCGGCATTTTTCTTGCTCTTGGCAGGCTCGGCAGGGTGCTCATCATCATTAACCGTGATGGCCTGGAACATCTTACGGCTACGCTCCACCTGTTCTTCTTCCAGCTCGTCAATATCTTCTTCTTTCTCAATCTGAACCCAGAAGACCTTTTCAACGGTTTCCTCACGGATACGGATAATCATCTCCATAAAGAGGTGGAAGGCCTCTTTCTTGTACTCCTGCTTGGGATCTTTCTGACCATAGCTGCGCAGCCCGATCCCTTCTTTGAGATGGTCGATATTCAGCAGGTGGTCTTTCCAGTGGACGTCAATCGCCTGCAGCATCACCACCCGGATCAGATGATCCATCAGTTCATCACCAAGATCTTCAGCCTTGCGATTGACAATGGCGTGGACCTGCTCCTTCAGCATGGCCTGCAGACCATCGGCATTCAGGCGGGCGATCATCTCACGGGTCAGTTCCAGTTGCAGCGAGAAGCAGCGGAAAACGGTCTCGGACAGCGACTCCCAATCCCACTCAAGCGGTGCATCCTTTTCAAAGGCATAGGCCTTGACAATATCACCGATGGTGTCATCCAGCATCTCAAGAAAACTCTCGCGGATATCTTCACCAGCCAGGATCTCGCGGCGCTGGGTATAGATGACCTCACGCTGCTTGTTCATGACGTCATCGTAATCAATCAGGTGTTTACGAATCTCGAAGTTATGGGCCTCCACCTTCTTCTGGGCATTTTCAATGGACTTGTTGATCATGGTATGGGTGATCGCCTCCCCCTCTTCAATCTTGAGGAAGTCCATGATCTTTGCCACCCGCTCGGAACCAAAGATCCGCAGCAGATCATCCTGCAGCGAGAGATAGAAACGGGATGAGCCAGGGTCACCCTGACGACCGGAACGGCCCCGCAACTGGTTATCAATCCGGCGGGATTCGTGGCGCTCGGTACCGATGATATGCAGACCGCCCAAAGCCACCACCTCATCATGCTCAGTGGCACACTGTTGTTTGAACTGCGCCAGCATGGCGGTGGCCTGCTCTTCAGTGGCTTCTGGATTGGCCAGTTTCCACTGTTTCAGCAGGCTATCCGGGTTACCACCCAGCACAATATCGGTACCACGGCCCGCCATGTTGGTGGCTATGGTGATCATCTTTTTACGTCCAGCCTGAGAAACAATCTCAGCCTCTTTTTCATGCTGCTTGGCATTCAGGACAAAGTGAGGCACCGCCTGCTTGCGTAGCAGTTCAGACAGCACCTCTGATTTTTCAATCGAGATGGTTCCCACCAGGCAGGGCTGCCCTTTTTCGTAATGTTCCTTGATATCGTTAATGACTGCAGTAAACTTCTCCTGCTCCGTCTTGTAGATCACGTCAGGGTAATCTGGACGCAGCAGGATACGGTTGGTGGGAATCACCGTCACATCCAATTTGTAGATTTTGTGAAACTCCTCTGCCTCAGTATCGGCAGTACCGGTCATACCGGACAGCTTGGCATACATCCGGAAGTAGTTCTGGAAGGTGATGGTGGCCAGAGTCTGGTTTTCACTCTCGATCCGCACCCCTTCCTTGGCCTCAACAGCCTGGTGCAGACCATCGGACCAGCGCCGGCCAGGCATCAGACGACCGGTGAACTCGTCAACAATCAGCACTTCGCCATCCTTGACCACATAATCCACATCCCGCTTATACATGGCGTGGGCACGCAACGCCTGATTGACATGGTGCAGGGTCTCGATATTGCGAGGGTCGTACAGGTTCTCGATCTTGAGCAGTTTTTCTACATTGGAAACACCCTGTTCCGTCAGGGTGGCACTCTTGGCCTTTTCATCAATGGTGTAATCACCGGTATAGGTCTTTTTCTTGCCGGAGATGGTATTGGCCTCAACCTCTTTGACCTCACCCCGCACCAGACGGGGGATAATCTGGTTGATGACGTAGTATTTGTCAGTGGATTCTTCTGTGGGGCCGGAGATAATCAGCGGTGTACGGGCCTCGTCGATCAGGATCGAGTCAACCTCGTCAACAACGGCAAAGTTAAAGCCACGCTGCACATAATCTTCCAGCGAGAACTTCATGTTGTCACGCAGATAGTCAAAACCAAACTCGTTGTTAGTGCCGTAGGTAATGTCGGCAGCGTAGTTTTCACGGCGTTCTTCATCGGTCAGACCATGCAGGATCACGCCGGTGGTAAGCCCCAGAAAACCATACAAACGACCCATCCATTCCGAGTCACGCCGCGCCAGATAATCGTTAACCGTAACCACATGTACGCCCTTGCCAGACAGCGCATTCAGGTAGGCCGCCAGTGTCGCCACCAGGGTCTTGCCTTCACCGGTCTTCATCTCGGCAATCTTGCCGGCATGCAGGGTCATACCGCCGATCAGCTGCACATCAAAATGGCGCATCCCAAGCTCGCGACGCCCGCCTTCACGACAGACGGCAAACGCCTCGGGAAGCATGGAATCAAGGGACTCCCCCCTGCTGTAACGCTCCTTAAACTCCGCCGTCTTGCCCCGTAGCGCTTCGTCGGATAAGGCCTGCATCTGTGGTTCAAGGCTGTTTATCTTTGCCACAATCGGCCAGAGCCGTTTCAGTTCACGTTCGTTTTTACTGCCAATAACCTTGCGAATCAGGCTGCTTATCATTGAATATCTCCAGGCTCTATAACTGATACATACATGAAAAACCGATGAACTCTAGCACATAAAAACTAAAACATAAACCTTCGCATACTGATGCTCTGCAAAATACCCACACCGACCATGGAGGTGATCATGGAGGTACCACCATAGGAGAAAAACGGCAGCGGCACTCCAACCACCGGAAAGAGACCGATGACCATGCCGATGTTGATAATCGTATGCCAAAACAACATTGCAGTCACGCCAACCGCCAGCAGACCGCCAAGCCGGTCATTGCAGCGCCGGGCGATATTCAGCCCCCAGAGAATCAGACAGAGGTACAGCACAATCAAAATCAGAGTACCGACAAAGCCCCATTCTTCTGCAAAGACAGAAAAAGCGAAATCGGTATGCTGTTCCGGCAGAAAGCGCAGCTGAGCCTGGGTCCCCTTAACATAGCCCTTGCCCCAGAACCCACCGGAACCAACGGCTATTTTACTCTGAATGATATGATACCCACTACCCAGACGCGATCTTTCAGGATTGATAAAGTCAAGCACCCGGTTTTTCTGATACGGCTTCATATAGACCGCCCAGGCAAACCAGAAAAGCGGGACCGTTACCAGAGTAAACGTTACGATAGTAGACCAACGAAAACCGATATAAAAAGCCATGGAAACAGCGATCAACACAACCAGAGTGGCAGTGCCAAGATCAGGTTGCTTCATGATCAACAGGGCTGGAACCACCAGCAATGCCAGAGGAAACAACATCTCTTTAACCCTCAGCCCACCGACAGTATGATAATTATTAAAGAAGCGGGCAAAGGTCACAATAATCACAATCTTCATCAACTCTGAGGGTTGAATGGTAAAAAAGCCGAGGTTAAGCCAGCGGGTTGCCCCCAGCGAACGCTTGCCCACCACCAGCACGGCCACCAGCAGCAGAATAAGAAAACCGTAGAACCAGTAGGAAAAATCCTCAAGGATATGATAATCAAGACTTGCCACCACCAGAGACAGCAGCAGGCCAAAGGCCATCCAGTTCAGCTGTTTAATATAATAGGCGGTCCCCCCCAGCTTGTAGGCAGCTGATGCACTATAGATATTAAGAATCCCCATCAGACAGATGACGCTGACCAGACCGATCAGCGTCCAGTCAAAGCTGGTTACAAGCCGTCGGTCAATCACTCGTCTGCTCCCCTTTCAGCCTGATTATCATGGTGCCTGACGGGTGCTTCAGCCGATTCATCTTCCTGTGGTTCCTGTGCCTGCGGTTGCTTTGGCGCAGGCGGCTTCTGCAGATCAAAGTAGCTACGCAGAATCTTGCCGGCAATCGGAGCTGCCACCGCACCGCCACCACCGCCATGCTCCACCACCACTGCCACGGCAACCTCCGGCTTGTCGTAGGGGGCAAAGGCCACAAACAAACCATGATCCATATGTTCGTACTTGCGGGCTTTTTTACGGTCTTCCCCCAGTTTTACGACCTGAGATGTACCGGTCTTGCCAGCCACCTTGACATCCCATAAACGGGCATTGGCACCAGTCCCACCAGGATCATTGACAACGGCATAGAGGCCCTGCTTCACTTTTTTAAACGAGGCCGGAGAGATACCGGTGGTACCAAGCGTTTCAGGCGCAAATTCCTTAATGGTTTTGCCATCAGGGTCAACCACCTTCTTAACCAGATGTGGCCGGTAAATGGTCCCTTCATTGGCAACCGTAGCCACCATGGAGGCCAACTGAATCGGTGTCATCAACAGATAGCCCTGTCCAATGGCCACCGGCAGGGTCTCACCGGGAAACCATTTTTTACCAAAACGTTTCAGCTTCCAGGCGGATGTGGGAATCAACCCCTTCTTTTCATTTTGCAGCCCTATCCCCAACTCGCGCCCCAGCATAAAACGTTCAGCCATGGCGGCAATCCGGTCCACCCCCAGCTTTTCGCCTAACTGATAATAGTAC
>NZ_JAOTRZ010000086.1 GCF_030247655.1 Trichlorobacter sp.
GTACCATCAGCATTTATGAGCAGCTAACGGTTGATCAGGAACGCTGCAAAGGCTGCCTGCTCTGCACCACCGTCTGCCCTTCAGGCGCCTTGGAGATCAACCATGATTTTGCGGCCTGTCTGGCAGCACTCGCCAAGGTCAGCAAACCGGTCCTGGGCTGCTGCCGCACAACAGAATCCACCAACGCAGCCCTGCCCTGTCTGGGGGGGCTTTCGGAGGAGCACCTGCTGACACTGGTCCACCGCCTGAATGCAGACCTTACCCTGCATCAGGGCAGCTGCCCTGACTGCCCCAACAACAGCATGTTACCGCTGCTGCAGGAAAGAGTATCTCTCCTTGACGAACAGAAGGGAAAATGCCGGATCATCACGGCAGAGGCAGGCACGAACGTACCGCTTCAACATGAACAGCTTGACCGCCGCAGCTTCTTCAGCTCATTCCGCAGCGCCCTGCTTCAAACGGCTGCTGTTGTCATGAACAGCACAACAGAGCCGGTTGAAGCTACCCGCAGTTACGGAGACAAACGGCTGCCGCAACGCCGTGAGTTACTGAACCAAACCATCGCGAAACTACCCGAAGAGCAACAGAAACAAGTAAACAGACCGTTTTGTCACCAGATAACCTTCTCCCCGCACTGCACCGCCTGCCAGGGCTGTGTGGCCATCTGCCCCACCGGTGCCCTGAAAACCATAGACCGGTCACAGCAACCTGTCTTCAGGCAGGATCACTGTACCGGTTGCGGCCTGTGTGTGGAGTTTTGTCTGGATCAGGCGATCAGCTTGTAGAGACATCAACAAGGTATGCCATCATGGGCGCTTCCTTGACGCTCGCTGGCGATTGTTAAGCGACTGCTGTTTTTCATACCGCGTGAAGAGGTCTTCCTGGGGTGAAAACAGCACCTGAAGTTCCTTCTCACGGCCAAACAGACGTAGAGCTGCTGCCCAATGCCCTATGGAAACCGAGCAATCGCCCTTTTCCATCTTGTTAAGCGTGGGGATGCTCACCCCGATCCTGGCGGCAAAGTTTTTTTGAGTCTCGTTTTTTTGAAGTCTCTCGGCCTTGAGGCGTGCTCCAAGAGCAGAAAGTTCGTCCATGATGCCTCACACAAAACAAAATATACTTTTTCTTATGCTGCATTTAACCAAATAAAACAAAATATATTTTGTGTTGTTTAGAAAAACAACAATGGTAGTTTACTGCCTGCTACGACAGGCTACAATCAGTTCCGGCACACTGGGGTAGCGCATCTGCTCCAGTCGTGAAAAAATCTGCTCGCCATCCACCAGCACCGCCAGCTCGCTCTGCTTGGGGCCGCGCTCAATCTCTACTTCAACACCTTCCAGGTTTTTCTCAAGTTCAGCGGCAAGACCTGCCGCCATGGGCTGCTGCCCTCAGGATGCGCAGTACTGGATCAGGATCTTCATTTTGTTTCTCCTCTCTTTATAGTCACTCAAAAATAGCCAACGAATTCATGTTGGCATTGCGGCCTGCTAAACCGTGTAGCTACCCGGTTCCACCTCTCGGGCCTGGCCTATGGCAGCCAGAGTGGCCAGCAGCTCGGCCACGGTGGCGGTGCGGGCACGCAGGAAACTGCGGGCGATGGTCTCTGCCGTAACCGGGCCACCTGCGGCGGTCAGAGCGGCCCGGACAGCCGCTGCCTGCTCCGGCAGGGTTTTGGGCCAAGAGGGTTTGGACCGCTCGCCCTCACCCCGGCCCTCTCCCCCAGGGAGAGGGAGCAAACCTTGACCCTCGCCCTCTGGGAGAGAGTGGCCGGAGGCCGGGTGAGGGATGTTTTTAGCCTGATACTCCGGCCTTAGCCAGCGCACCAGCCCCTGGGCCTCTTCCTTGGCCCGCTGGCTGTTCAACGCCACCAGCCGTTCCAGCACGTCATCTTCCGGCAGGTTGGCGGGCCAGCCATAGGCGTTGGCCACGGCAGCGTCCAGCTCATCATGCAGTTGCCGCAGTACCGACACCAACCCCTGCTCATGGATAGTCTTTTCTTTGGCGGTTAAAACCAACCCCTCCCCGGCCCTCCCCTTATCAAGGGAGGGTGCAAGGCCTCCCCCCTGACAAGGGGGGATTGAGGGGGGTTGCAGCTGGCGTAACTTCTCCAGCACGTTATACATGCCGGTCAGGGTCAGCTCCGGGTGCAGATCCTGCTGCCGCTTGCGGTGGCTATCCAACCGCTCGGCAAGGGTGCGGATGGCCTGCTTTTGCTCGTCGGTGGCGTCGGGAAAGGGAAACTTGTTAAAGCAGTCGGTGTGGTTGTATGTTGGGTCATTGCCTACCCCCAACCAACCACCGGCGGCCAGCGCCCAAGTAACATGTTGGTAGCTGGAAAGGATTCCCAAGACGAAAGCATCTTCGCTGGCGATAACGACAATCTTGCTCTCTGCAACCATCTCTTTTGGCAGAAACTGGAAAATACGGTGTTTGGCAGTTCTTGTTGTCGCAACAAAACGACCTAACGTTGAAAGTGCAGATCTGAGAGTCTCGCCTGATCTCCTAAAAAGCCACCAATTCTTGGCAGTCCTTAACTCCCTATTGACTCCACGTTCAGGCATAACATGATCTATGACATGCTGTAGAACTGTGGGAAAATTCTTGGATTGATCCAACGTCTTACCATAAAAGTCAATTACATACCTTTCGCACTGACCTTTGACGAGGTCGCTTCCATTCATATAGGGTCTCAAGACCTGAGCTAACTCTGGTTCTTGCTGAAGCCATAGCTGGGCCTCCTCCTTGCTTACAAGAAACCCTTGGCTTCCTAGTTCGAATCCTTTTATCGCCAAAGATGAGTTCGCTATCAGTTGGTATGCTCCCATTATATTAGCCCCAGCAGTCAGGTCGGCGTGCAGCACCCCTTGCTGGGTACTCAACTCCACAGCTACCCCTTCGCCATTTCCCACTCGCTCAGCCATAACCGTTGCCAGCCTGCCTTTGGCACCCTCCTTGGCTGGCCTGCCAACGGTCATGGCGATCCGCACGGCAGCGCCATCGGCTGAATCAACCCAGGGGTGGTCAGGAATGGCAAAGGCTAACGACAAGGCTGGTTTGGCTGACAGGTGCTGCTCAATCACCCGGCGGTTAAAGGTCTGCTTGATACTGTTGGTGGTGATAAAACCAAAGTGGCGCAGCTTGCCCGTGCGGGTCAGCTCAGCGGCCTGCTGCCACCAGTACATCACAAAATCCGCCGAATCCGGCACATCCTTCCAGACTTTACGCAACGCCTCCACATAACCGTCACCCAGCGCGCGGCGCATGGTGGCAGCACCAATAAACGGCGGGTTACCCACCACAAAATCAGCCTCCGGCCATGCTGCTTGACGGGGGTTCAGATAGCGCAAAAGCGGCATCTGGGCGGCCTCGTCCGGCACCTGTTCGCCGGTGACCGGGTGGGTCTTGGTGGTAATCCCGTCCCAGCGGGTGACTGGCTGGCCATCTGCATCCAGCACCGGCTCGGTGCCATCGTAAGCCAGCACGGCATCGCGGCATTCAACGTTGCTGAATTTCTTGATGACCGGCTCCGGCGGCTGCACCTCGCCACGGGTGCGGAAGTGCCATTGCAGGTAGCCGATCCACAACACCATGTCGGTGATGGCGGCGGCGCGGGGATTGACCTCCAGACCCAGCAGCTGATGCGGGTCAACGGTCATGCTGGCCAGCTCCAGAGCGGCCTGCTGCTCGCCAAAGCCTTCCAGGGCGTTCAGCACCTCGCCTTCCAGGCGCTTCAAGTGCTCAAAGGTCACATACAGGAAGTTGCCGCTGCCGCAGGCCGGGTCCAGCACCCGCAGGTGGCAGAGCTTATGGTGATACTGCTTGACTAGGGTAATTGCGCCGGTCTGGTCTCCCTGGCCGTACAGGCTGACAGCGGCAGCCAGCACCGCCTCCCAATCAGCCCGCAGCGGTTCGATGACCGTCGGCAGTACCAGACGCTCCACATAATCACGGGGGGTGTAGTGGGCTCCCAGGTGGTGGCGTTCTCTTGAGTCCAGGGCACGCTCAAGCAAGGTGCCGAAGATGGCCGGCTCTACATCGCGCCAATCAGCCTTGCTGGCCTGGATCAGCAGCAGCAACTGCTCCTCACTGACCGGCAGCGCTGTGGCTTCAGAGAACAGGCCGCCGTTGAAGCGCAGCAGCCGCTCCCGCAGCACCGGCGAAAAACCGCCGTCCTTCATGGTGAGCCACAGGGATTCAATCAGGGGCGCAAAGGTCTGGGCTGTGCCGCGCAGGCTCTCCAGCAGGGTGGTGAAGCTGCTGTGGGGGATCAGGCCGACATCCTCGGCAAACATGGTGAACAGGCAACGCTTGAGGAAGTTGCCGACCTGTTCGGCACTATGGCCTTGCTGCTCAAGGGACTTGGCCAGAACCGCCAGCCGGTCAGCCACCTGGCGGGTAACGCGGGCGCTGTGTTTGGACGGGTCAAGGGCGTGGGGATCAGTCCAGGCCAGCCGCAGCCGCTCACGGATCGCCGCGTCTTCCAGATCAGCCAGCAGTATGCGGTGAGAACGCGGGTCAGGAAACGGCAGGTAGGCCTTGCCGGTGCAGGAAAATTCGCTATAGAGCTCGATGGCGTGGCCAACATCAACCACAATCAGAAACGGCGGCCAACCTTCACCAACCGGCAGGGCGCGGGCGTACTGCTCGGCCTGGCCCTTGGCCTTGAGCATGGCAACATCCCAGCCTTTGGTGCCTCGCACGGCAGTACCACGTTTGGCAGTAGACCAGCGGACGCCTTGTTCTCTTACCAGCGGCAAGCCGGACTGCCCTGGCTGGTCACTGCCCTGTTTGGCCTCCAGCACAAAACAGCCGCGCCGGTAGAGATCAATCCGGCCAATGCTGGTGCTGCCATCGCCATGCTGGAAGGTGACGGAGCGCTCAAACACGTAGGCGTTTTCGCGATCGTCAGGCCTGGTCGGTTCTGGTCGAGGAACAGTCAGGAGGTCGCACAGCTCGGAGAGAAACAGCTGGTAGTTGGCCCGTTCGGCAGCACCGGAGGACTCCCAGCGAAGAAGAAAATCAGTTATGACCGGCTCTGACATAGAGACTCCAGGCAGCATGTGTGGTGGGCATGGATACTAACACAAGCAGGCTGTGTTTGGTTTAGTTCGGTTCAACTACTGCCGGTGTCCGCCCTGCCGCACCCGCTTCAGCAGCCTATCCATGTAATAGTAGACCACCGGGGTGATGTAGAGAGTCAGGAGCTGGGAGGTCAACAGACCTCCCACCACTGCCAGCCCCAGCGGCTGACGCGCTTCACCTCCGGCACCGTAGCCGATGGCAATCGGCAGGGTACCCATCAGGGCGGCCATGGTGGTCATCATAATCGGCCTGAAACGGACAATCGCGCCCTCGTAGATCGCCTCCAACGGTGACTTACCCTGCTTGCGCTCCGCCTCAAGGGCGAAGTCGATCATCATGATGGCGTTCTTTTTCACAATGCCGATCAGCATGATGATCCCCACAAAACCGTAGATGTTCAGGTCACTTTTGAACAGCAGCAGGGTCAGCAGTGCGCCGAATCCGGCCGCAGGCAGACCTGACAGGATGGTGATCGGGTGGATATAACTTTCGTACAGCACCCCCAGCACCAGATAGATCACAAAGATGGCCAGCGCCAGCAGCAGCCAGAAACCGCGGAAGGAATCCTTGAATGCCTGGGCCGTACCCTGGAAGCTGGTGCTGACCGTTGGGGGCAGTTCCTTTTCTGCCTTTGCCTCGATCAGCTTCACCGCATCCCCCAGGGCCATCCCTGGTCTAAGGTTGAAAGAGACCGTCACCGACGGCAACTGGCCGGAGTGGTTGACCGCCAGCGGCCCCAGCTCTTTTGAGAGGGTGGCGATGGTTTCCAGCGGCACCAGCTGTCCTGCCGATGAGCGGATATAGAGCAGCTGCAGGGCTGATGGGTCCCCCTGCCAGCGCGGATCAAGCTCCATAATTACCTGGTACTGATCAGCAGGAGCCAGGATGGTAGAGACCTGCCGACTGCCATAGGCGTAGGACAGGGCATCCTCCACCTGCAACATGGTTAAGCCCAGGGCAGCCACCTTGTCACGGTTGATCGAGACCTTGATCTGGGGGTTGTTGATCTGCAGGTCACTGGTCACATCCTGCAGCTCAGGCAGCTCGCGCAATCTCGCCTCAAATGCCGCAGCAGTCCGGTATAGTTCTGTCGTATCCTGTCCCTGCAGAGTAAACTGGTACAGGCTCTTGGAACTCATGCCACCGATCTGGATTGAGGGGACATTCTTGGGATAGGCACGGATACCGGGCACACTGGCAAGCTTGGACCGCAACCGCTGTACCACCTGATCAGCGGTCAACTTGCGTTGGCTGCGGGGTTTCAGGCGGACAAAAAAGTAGCCGTTGTTTATATTCCTGATACCGCCGACAGACGACATAAAACCGTCAACATTGGGATCTTCAGCCAGAATCCGCGCCAATGCTTCCTGGTGCTGCTTCATATCTTCAAAGGAGGTGCCCTGGGCAGTCTCGGTATCAATGTTAATCCGGCCGGTATCCTCAGATGGCAGGAACCCCATCGGCACCACCTTGAACAGCCAGACGGTCAACAGCGTGATCAGCAACGTTGCCGCCATGGTGCTGCGACGATACTGCAGCACCAGCTTGAGCGACGTTTCATACCCCTGCAGCAATGCATCAAAGAACCGCTCCATGGCCAGATAAAAACGACCGTGGGACTTGGTATGGGGTTTGAGGAAGCGACTGCAGAGCATCGGGGTCAGGCTCAGGGACACAAAGCAGGAGACCAGGATGGCAGCGCTGATGGTGATGGCAAACTCATGCAGCAACCGCCCCAGAATCCCCCCCATGAACAGTACCGGCAGAAAGACCGCCACCAGTGAAACTGTCATGGAGATAATGGTAAAGCCGATCTCCTTTGATCCTTTGAAGGCCGCCTCACGGGCATCCTCCCCCTGCTCCATATGGCGGACAATATTCTCCAGCATCACAATCGCATCATCCACCACATAGCCCACCGCCAGGGTTAGAGCCATCATGGAGATGTTGTTGAGGGAGAAGCCGAACATCTGCATGGCGCTGAAAGTAGCGACAATGGAGAGCGGCAGGGCCAGGGAGGGGATCAGGGTGGCCCGCAGATTGCGCAGGAACAGAAAGATCACCATGATAACCAGGGCGATGGTCAGCACCAGGGTAAACTTCACATCATGCATTGATTCACGGATGGTGAGGGAGCGGTCGTAGAGAACATCAATCCCCACGGCATCGGGGATCTGGGCACGAAACTGAGGCAGCAGTTTTTTGACGCTGTCCACCACCTGGATGGTATTGGTGCCGGGTTGACGATACACCGCCAGGATAATGCCGCGACTACTGTTATACCAGGCAGCGGCCTTGTTGTTTTCCACACTGTCCACCACCCGCCCCAACTCTTCCAGATAGACCGGCGACCCGTCGCGGTAAGCCACCACCAGTTTGCGGTAGGCTGCAGCCTTCATCAGCTGGGCATCGGTCTCAATGGTATAGGCCTGATGCGCTCCATTCAGCGTGCCGGTGGGCAGTTTGACGTTGCCAGAGCTGATGGCCGATGCCACTTCATCAATGCCGATCTGACGGGAAACCAGCTCCTTGGGATCAAGCAGGGCTCGCACCGCATACTTCTGGGCGCCAAACACATTCACCTGGGCTACGCCGTTAATGGTGGAGACCCGGCGGGCGATCATGGTCTGGGCATATTCGTCAATACTGGAAAGTGGCAGGGTGGGTGAGCTGAGGGCCAGATACAGCACCGGCTGATCAGCCGGGTTGACCTTGCGGAACCAGGGGGGCGTGGTCATGTTCTTGGGCAGAAAGCGGACCGCCTGGGAGATGGCAGCCTGCACATCCTGGGCAGCAGCATCAATATCCCGATCCAGACTGAACTGGATGGTGATCCGGGTCTGACCGACACCGCTGGTGGAGGTCATGGAATCTACCCCGGCGATGGTGGAGAGCTGATTTTCAAGGGGAGTTGCCACGGCCGAGGCCATGGTATCCGGGTTGGCGCCGGACAGACTGGCATTGATCTGGATAGTGGGGAAATCTACATTGGGCAGATCATTGACCGGCAGCTGGCGGTAGGAAAACAGACCAAAGATCAGGATGGCAACCATGACCAGCGAGGTCATGATCGGACGCCGGATAAAGGGATCAGCGAAATTCACTTCTGTTTTCCACCGGCCGGGGGAAGCTCAGCAGTTACTGCTGCGCCGGGGGTCAGACGCAACTGGCCGTCAATCACCACGGTCTCACCGCTAGCCACCCCCTTTTCAATCACCGTCTCACCCTCTGCAGCCGGAGCAGTTACCACCTGACGCAACTCCACCTTCTGATCTTTGCTGACCACGTAGAGGTACTCCCCCTGCTGACCGTTCTGGACTGCCGAGGCAGGCACCACCACCGCGTTCTGACGGCTGGCAAGGGTTAGTACCAGATCTGCAAACTGGCCGGGCCACAGTTTGCGGGCCTTGTTGGCAAACAGCCCTTTCAGTTTGATGGTGCCGGTGGCCGGATTAACCGCATTATCCAGAAAGCTGAAGCTGCCGCTCTCAGCAGCCCCCGGATGCTGCGGGAGCATAGCCTCTACCTTCAGTTGCCCGCCTGCCATAGCCTGTTTCAGTTCAGCCAGTCGCTTCTCCGGCAGGTTAAAGGAAACATTGATCGGGCTGATCTGGTTCACGGTCATGATGGTCAGGTCATTGGCCTTGACCAGGTTACCGGCATGCAGCGCTACTGCGCCGGTGCGGCCAGTAAGTGGTGAACGGATAGAGCAGTACCCCAGCTGGATTCTGGCATTGGTAACCGCTGCACGGTCTGCCGCAACCGATGCAGACAGAGACTCGGCATTGGCCCGCAACTGATCGTACTGGTCGTGAGTAACAATCCCTTCCTTCAGCAGCCCTTCATAACGCCTGGCCTGATCTGCCGAAAAACGGGCCTGGGCCTGGGACTTGGCCAGATTAGCCTCGGCCTGTCGCAGTACTGCCTGGAACGGTTCAGGGTCAACACTAACCAGCAGATCTCCCTGCCGCACCTCACTCCCCTCAGGCAGGTGAATCCGGCTGATCTGGCCGGTTACCTGGGCCTTGAGCGCCACACTGCTAACTGCCTCAATCGTACCGATCGCCTTGATCTGAACCGGCACGGTCTTTTGCACTGCCTGGGCAGTTTTAACCGGTATCAGCGGCTTTGGCTTGGGTTTCTCTTTTTGAGGTGTACAGGAACAAAGCGCATACAGTGCGATTAAACACCAGAGTATCCGCACAATCCGCTTCATCAGAGTTATTTTCCCAAATATACGTGACATTTAAAGTTGCACCTCTCCGACATGTTCCCAACCCATCACCCGCAGACCGTTGTGGCTATAGAGGTCAGTTCCACCATAGATCAAGGTCGGATTAACGACGTTTTGTGCGGCCAGTTTACACCACTTTTCAAGTCCGGCAAAAGAATCACGGACCAGAGTTTTACCTGATTTAATTTCTATCGGCATCAGAGACGCTCCCTGCTCGACAATCAGATCAACCTCATTACCGTTACTGTCACGCCAGAAATACAGATTTGAACGTTCACCCCTGTTAAAGCGTGATTTTAGAAGCTCTGAGATGATAAATGTCTCAAACAGACTTCCACGCAACGGATGGTTCACCATCTGCTCCTCTGTTCTGATACCCAACAGCCATGCTGCAAGACCACTATCATAAAAATAAAGCTTGGGCATTTTTACCAGCCGTTTGTTGAAATTGGCATGATGGGGACGCAGCAGATAGACCAGATAACTTGCCTCCATTACTGATATCCAGGCCTTGGCCGTGTTGTGGGTAATGCCGCACTCGGTGGCAAGTGACGAAAGGTTGAGCAGCTGTCCGGTTCTGCCCGCACAAAGGCGTACAAAGCGCTGAAAGGTTTCAAGTTCTTGAATTTTAAGTATCTGCCGCACATCACGCTCAATATATGCTGCGGTATATGCGCCAAACCATGCCGATGGCGTAACATCACGGTCATAGAGCGGTGGATAACCGCCGCTAAGCAGCATGGAATCGCTTGAAGCGGGAAGTTTCCCGGCGTTGGCAAGCTCAGATACAGAAAAAGGAAGGAGTTCAACAAACGCGGTTCTGCCTGCAAGAGACTGGGTTATACCGGACATCAGGCCAAACTGCTGTGAACCGGTCAGAATAAAGAGTCCCAGACGATGGTCGTTATCAACCATCGTCTGCAGGTACGAGAGCAGTTCCGGACAGCGTTGAACTTCATCAAGCACCGCGCCATCAGGAAAACGGCCGAGAAACGAGCGGGGGTCATCATGTGCCTTTTGACGAAGGTCAGGATCTTCCAGAGATGCGTAAGGTCGCTCAGCAAAAAGCGCTTTGGCAAGGGTCGACTTGCCTGACTGACGGGGACCGGTCAACGTAACAACGGGGAACCCGCGCAGCAGGTTTCGGATACACTGTTCGCTACTTCGCTTAATCATGCCGACACCTTATACCGCTTTATGCAATCAGTCAAAAACATTTACAATTTACATAAACAAAAACTGAAGTCTGTCAAGCCTGCTGCTACGCTCTTGACGCATCAAGTACTACCCCAAAATTCTCATCCGACATTTTTGCTTGATTGGTTGAACCGTTTCATACACCCTGCCCCGCTTCCTTGCAATGCCCAGCAGCAGTATGCTAATAACGAGCACTATGAGTTCAGCCCTTCAAACCCCCATGATGAAGCAATACTTGGAGATCAAATCCCGGTACCCAGAGAGCATCCTGTTCTTCAGGATGGGTGATTTCTATGAGATGTTTCTGGATGATGCCCTGGTTGCCGCCCGCATTCTGGACATTACCCTCACCTCCCGCAACAAGAACAGCGCAGACGAAATACCGTTCTGCGGTGTGCCGTTCCACTCGGCCCAGCCGTACATCGCCCGGCTGGTTGAGGCCGGACACCGGGTGGCGATCTGCGAACAGGTGGAAGACCCCAAGCAGGCCAAGGGGATTGTCAAACGGGATGTGGTACGGGTCGTCACCCCTGCGCTGGTGACTGAAAGCGAAAGCCTTACCCCGGACGAAAACTGCTATCTTTTGGCGCTCTGTCAGCAGGGTGGACGGTGGGGCTGTGCCTGGCTGGATCTCTCCACTGGCGAATTCAAGACATCTGAAGAAGAAACACGTACCGGCGCTGCTGCCATGCTGGCCTCCATCGGACCACGGGAGCTGCTGCTGGCCGAAGGAATGCGTAAGGAGCTGCCTGAGGAGTTAAACCTGCTGCATGGCGAGCGGACCAAATCCAGCGTCGCTGACTGGGTGCTTGACCATGACTACTGCTCTGGACTGATCTGTAACCGCTTCGGCATCGCTTCACCGGATGCCTTTGGCCTGGACAGCCTGCCGCTGGCCCTGCTTGCAACCGGGATGGTGCTGCACTACCTGCAGGAAAATCGTCATGCAAGCCTGCCCCACCTGCGGGATATCAGCATTATCCGCAAAAACGATTTTCTGACCCTTGATCCTGCCACCCGCCGCAACCTTGAGCTGATCGCCACCATGACCGACAACAAGAAGGCCGGCTCACTGCTGGGCTGCCTGGATCGCACTGCCACCGCCATGGGTGCCCGTTGTCTCAAACAGTGGCTTTCCTATCCTCTGGTACAGGTTGAACCGATCCGCCAGCGTCTGTCTGCAGTTGAGGAACTGGTTGAACAGGGTCTGCTGCGGGATCAACTGGTGGCTGGACTAAAAGGGATGCATGA
>NZ_JAOTRZ010000087.1 GCF_030247655.1 Trichlorobacter sp.
ATGGCCCTATCAACCGAGCCCAGGGTTGAATCAGGTGCCTCAGGCACCGTAAAGATCCGGTAGAGACTTTCCAGGTTGGCGCGGGCCTTAGTGGGCATTACAGATCTCCCCCCAGTACAGTATTGTCAATCAGCCGGGTAGATCCGATCTTGACGGCCAGGGCAAACAGGGTATCACCTGCGGCTGTTTCAGCAGGCTGCAGGGTTGTACTGTTTCGCAGTTCCAGATAATCGATTGAGGTTTCCGGCACCGCAGTAATGATCATGCGAGCCTCACCAAGCAGCCGGTCAACCGACGTTTCCCCGTTTGCAAACAGATCCCGTACCTTCTGGATTGCTCGGAACAGACAGAGCGCCTGCTGGCGCTGTATCGCTGTCAGGTAGCTATTGCGGGAAGACATGGCCAGGCCGTCAGGCTCCCGCACAATCGGCATACCGATAATCTCCACCGCTAGATTCAAATCCTGCGTCATCTGACGGATGATCGCCAGCTGCTGAAAATCCTTGTTACCGAACAGGGCACAATCCGGCTGGACAATGCCGAACAGCTTGGTCACCACCACCGCCACACCGTTAAAATGGCCGGGGCGGCTGGCACCGCAGAGCGGCTTGGTCAATGGGCCAAGGGCAACCGTGGTCTGAAAACCAGGCGGGTACATACCTGCAGCTGTGGGAGCAAAGATCAGATCCACACCACAAGCCTCAGCCAGGGCACAGTCCCCCTCCAGATTGCGGGGGTAACTGTCAAGGTCTTCGTTGACACCAAACTGGGTTGGATTAACGAAGATTGACAGCACCAGAACATCGCCCCGTGTACGACCTTCCCGCAGCAGGGAGGCATGACCTTGATGCAGAAAACCCATGGTGGGTACAAAGACGACCCGCTTGCCCTGCCGCTTTAGCCCCAAAACCGTCTGTTGCATCTCCTGCACATTTTGGATTAGTTTCACGAGAACGAATGCTCCTCAGTCGGAAAGGTTCCATCTTTCACTTCTGACACATACTGTCGTGCCGCCTCAGTAATCAACGGGGCAAGATCGGCATACCGTTTGACAAACTTGGGGGAGTATTTCTCGCACAGCCCCAGGATATCGTGGATTACCAGCACCTGACCATCACAGGCCGGACCTGCGCCGATACCGATGGTGGGGATATCCAGCATATCAGTAATTCGCGCCGCCAATTTAGCCGGAATCCCCTCCAGTACCACGGCAAAGGCACCGGCCTCCTGCACAGCATGGGCATCCTCCAGAATCCGTTCGGCCTGGTCTTTACGCCCCTGTACCTTGTAGCCCCCCATGCGATGCACCGACTGGGGAGTCAGCCCCACATGCCCCATAACCGGAATATCCATCTCGGTGATGGCCCGGATGATCGGGGCCATATTGCTGCCCCCCTCAATCTTGACCGCCTCAGCCCCACCTTCCTGCAGCATCCTGCCACAGTTTTTCAGGGCTTCGATCTCACCGCTCTGACAGGCCATAAACGGCATGTCAGCAATCACCAGTGCCTTGGGCTTGGCCCGTACCACCGCCTTGACGTGATACAGCATCTCATCCATGGTCACCGGCAGGGTATTTTCATGACCGCTGAACACCACCCCGGCAGAATCTCCCACCAGAATGGCATCCACCCCGCCAGCATCCACCAGACGGGCGGTCGGGTAATCATAGGCAGTCAGGACTGTCACTTTACGGCCTTCCTGCTTCATCAACAGTATATCAGGTATGGTGATCTTCTTACGCATGCCACGACTCCAAAATAGAACAGGCACACCAAGGGACGGTGTGCCTGTTACCACAAACCAGATGCATCAGGTGCAACGGCAGGTTCCATGTTCCGTCCGTCCCGGTTTGTGCTGAACAACAAATCCGGGCGGTATGTCTTCGCAGGTTCTGCAGCTATTGATCAGCCCCCATGTGGGTGGCTGTCATAAAGAGTTGCTACATTAGCATATTCAAAAAAATGAATGCCACTATTTTTTGCTCTGCTAAAAGCCGAACATCCCCCGCATCCCATCCATCATACCGCCTTTTTTCTTGTCCGAAGGTTTTTGTTCCTGCTCTTCACTATCGTCAGTTGCAGGACGTTTTTTTGATGACCTGCCCCCCCGATCTTCAGCCTCCATCAGCGGCGATGAGCCGGTTGACTTGAGCCGCACCTTGACCGACCACTGTGGATTCCAGGCTTGCTTGGGGTCTTTCGGCTTTGGCGGGTAGACAATGTTCAGTTCCTCTCCATAGGCCACAAACTGCAGCATGGCCCCCTCTGCGTCCTTGAATACCCCGGCAGGGATGATACAGCTGGTACGACTGACCGGCATGGCGACCTTTTCTTTGATGAAACGCTGCACATCATGGGGCGTCAGGTAATCCATCAAGCCGAAGCCGATCTCTGGAACCTCACTTGATGACCAGAAAATGGTCTCGCCGGTCTTCTGGTTGTGCCCCATGGCCGTGGCAAAATAGCCGATGGCGGTAGGTACCTGCTGCCATGTGAACGGCCAGGCACCAGCAGTGGTCTTGCTGATGGCACTGAAACTGACCGGCGCCATGAAGTCACGTTGCTGATCCAGGCTGAAACGGATGTTTTCAGGCAGATAGCTGCCTTTTAGTTGATGCTCACCCACCAGCGAGGCATCCTTGGGCACATCTTTTCTGTCTTCGCTGTTGGGCCAGTCACCGTAGGTCCAGCCCTTGTGGGGTGACGGCGGAATCTGGCGGGTACCACTACGCCCGCTCAACGCCTTGCCAAAATCCATGGCAGACATCTTTGCAGTATCAATCACCCGTGGCTGCCCTTTGGCAACCGTCTCACCACAGCCCCAATAGATAAGCATCCGGGCCTTTGGCTTTTCATACTTTTCAGGCCGCCCTCCCCGCTGGTCAGGCTGGTATTCAGCCTTCTCCTGCCTGGGGGTAATCAACGGCAGGCTATCCCCCATCTTCTGGGCTGAAGGAATCAGATGTTCTGCCTTGGGCTCGGCAACCTCTTTGGGGCCTTCCACCTGCAGTTGCAGGGTCCGGCGGGGACCAAAAGCCGCTCCACGGCCACCAAACATCGATGCCATGCCGGACATTTCTTCCGACATGCCGGGGATGGACTGGTTTGTGGTTGCCACACTGATCCAGTAATGCGGATAGGCGGGACGGGGTTTTTCAGCTGCCAGTGCCATTGTGGCACTCAGCGAGACCAGACCAGCACTCACCAATATCTTGCTCAGCATCCTCATACCATGACCTCCCCTGTAGTTAGTAAAGCATGCCGCCATGCTTACAATTTCGGGCTATAGCGGATCACCGTGGCTTTTTCCAGAGTAATCATACCACCGCCCATCATGGCGTCAATCTGCGGCATAACAGTCGCAATTTTTTCCTGGCTGTCTACTACCTCAATAACCATCGGCAGATCGGTTGACAGATCCAGCAGCTTCTGGGTGTGATAGACCCGGTTGGCTCCGAAGCCGCAGACCCCGCGCAGAACCGTGGCACCGGCACAGCCTTCCTTACGCAGCAGTTCAACCAGGGCTTCGTACAAAGGGCGAGAGCCATGACGGTCGCCCTCGCCGATAAAGATCCGCATCAATTGCTGCTCACCTATCAGTTTTGACATGGTTTTTCTCTCCTGTCTTATGTCAGTGAACGGACGGTTACAATTCCCAGCCAGGTACAGACCAGGCAAACCGCCACACTGGCCAGTACATTGGCAAAAGCCGTCACAAACTGACCATCCTCCAACAGCTTGAAGGTCTCATAGCTGAAGGTCGAAAAGGTGGTCAATCCCCCCATGAACCCAACGGTTAAGCCGACCCTCAGGCTATCTGAAAGCATGGTGCTACGCAGACCAAGCTCCATGATCAGGCCGATGAAGTAGGCGCCGATGATATTGACCACCAGCGTACCGCAGGGAAAGGCCCGCCCCAACAGACTATAGACCCAGTTGGAAAGGTAGTAGCGGGTTAGACCTCCTCCGGCACAAAACAGGGCGATGGTTGCAGCTGTTTTCATCGTATAAGCACTCCTTGGGTAACTATAGCAGTCTTTCAGAGCATGTCATTAGTTTGTACAAGCTCACGCCTCCCAGACTCCGCCTGACACCTTTAAAAAGGCATCCAGCAGGGCGGTGCAATGGCTGTTGCGCCGCTTCAGCAGGGTTAGTGATCGACTTAGCAACAACGGGGTTGCCACCTCAACCAGCCGGCCATATTCCAGTTCCCGGTCAACCGCAATCCGCGAGAGACAACTCACCCCCAGCCCACTGGCAACACCGTTTTTGATCGCCTCGGTATGACCGAACTCCAGCGCAATCATATAGCCGACTCCGGCCCTATCCATGGAGTATTCAAAGATCTCGCGGGTACCGGAGCCCTTTTCACGCATGATCCAGGGGGCTGTAGCCAATTGTTCCGGCGTCACACTCTTTTCTTTGGCCCACGGGTGTTCAGCCCCGGCCACCACCACCAGTTCATCATCCCGCCAATGCAGGGCAACCAGGTCGCGGTTATGACAAGGCCCCTCAACAAAGGCGATATCCAGCTGCCCTGTTGCCAGCAGATCAGCCATCTGTTGGGTATTGCCAACGGTCAACTGCACCCTGGTGTGCGGATACTGCCGGGCAAAGGCCCCCAACAACGACGGTAGCAGATAGTTGGCAATGGTGGTACTGCCTCCCACCAGAAGCTCACCCACCAGCTCTCCGTTATCTCCCTGCAACTGCTGCTCTAGCTGCTTTACGGCCAAAAGGATCTCACGGGCATCCTTCAGCAGCAGCCGTCCGGCATCATTCAGCAGCAGCCGCCTGCCGGAGCGCTCAAACAGCGGAACAGTACTCAGCTGCTCAAGCTGGGATAAAGCCATGCTTACCGCAGACTGGGTCAGCAGCAACGCCTCTCCTGCCCTGGTAACACTGCCGGTGGAGGCGATCTTTTCAAAAATTTCCAGCTGTCTCAGTGACAACGACATACATAAATCCAATTGATGTTTTTAATAATTATTATTCATTTTTATTTATAATTATTTCTGGCTAAAGTAGCAACCATCAATCAGACACAAGGAGCTTCAGATGCACAACACCAACGGATTAAAACTACTGTTCTGGCTCCTGTTACTGGCCTGCTGCCTGCCAATGATCAGCGCACCGATGGCACTGACGGCAGGACTTGCCTTCGGGCTGATGATCGGCAATCCCTGGAAGAACGCCACCTCCACCTGGAGCAGACGGTTGCTGCAGAGTTCGGTGGTGGGGCTTGGGTTCGGTATCAACCTGCCGGTGATTCTGAAAACCGGCAAGGACGCCTTTCTCTACACCGCCATCAGCATCAGCTTTACCATGCTGGCAGGCTGGTTGCTGGGCAGGCTGTTCAAAACCCCGCAGCGCACCTCAGCCCTGATCTCATTTGGCACCGCCATCTGCGGCGGCAGCGCCATTGCTGCCATGGCGCCGGTGATCAAGGCGGAAGGTGAAGAGACCGGGGTGGCCCTGGCAACAATCTTCACCCTCAACTCCCTGGCCCTGATCCTGTTTCCGCCTCTGGGACACCTGCTGGGGATGGGGCAAGAGCAGTTCGGGCTCTGGTCAGCCCTGGCGATCCACGACACCAGCAGCGTGGTGGGGGCAGCAGCAGCCTACGGCGGGTTGGCCCTGGCAATCGGCACCACCGTTAAACTAACCAGGGCGTTGTGGATCATGCCGTCTGCCCTGCTGGCTGCCTGGTTTACCAAATCAGAGGGCAAGACCACGTTTCCACTCTTTATCATCGGCTTTATTGCTGCAGCAGCCATCAAGACAGCCCTGCCACAGTTTGAGCAGATTTGGCATCCGCTCAACAGCATAGCCAAACAGAGTCTGGTGGTGACGCTGCTCCTGATCGGTAGCGGCCTGACCAGGGAGGTGCTGGCCAAGACCGGCATCAAACCGCTGGCCCAGGGGATTACGCTCTGGATCATTGTCTCCGTAACCAGCGCCGCAGCGATCCTGCTGGGCTGGGTCAGCTAACCTTAAATACAAAAGGCTCCCGTCGTGTCGGACGGGAGCCTTTACTACATCTGCCTTGATCCGAGACCCAGGTTACAATTGGCAGGTGGTGCTCTTCATCGACTCCAGCTCCTTAACCACCTCTGACGACTGGGCCCGACGGGCCTCCATATTGTCAAACATCTGATGCACCATGGCACTGACAGACTCCACTGTGCGCCTGATTCTGCGGCCATCCTCAACCTGACTGGAGGTGGACTGAACCATTTCGTGGGCCATTTCCTTGACCGTCTCAATTGCCCGGGCAATACTGCGGGTGGCCTTGGCCTGATCCTTGGAACCGTTAAAGATCTGGGAGGTCATGCTGCTGATATCTTCCATGGAGCGGGCAACCATCTGCACACTCAGTGACTGCTCTTCAGTGGCCTGCTTAATCTCAGAGGTCATCTCCATTGAGCAGACCGAGCGATCATAGATCGCCTGCAGGGTCTCCCCCATGACGTGCCCCAGCTCCACCCCCCGCACAACCAGCCCCTTGGTGGCGGTAATATTGTCGGCAGCATGGCGCGACTCAAACATAATCTCATCAATGATACCGGTAATCTCACCGGTGGAATGGCCGGTCTGCAGCGAGAGGTTGCGGATCTCGTCAGCCACTACGCCAAAGCTCTTGCCGTATTCACCAGCCTGGGCCGCAATGATCGAGGCGTTCAAAGCCAGCAGGTTGGTCCGTTTGGTGATATCGTTGATGACATTGACGATATTCTCAATCCGGGTACTTTTCTCAGCCAGACGGGTAATACCGGCGTAGGACTCCTCAACTGAATGCTGAATCTCTGCCAGTGAACCGATGGTCTCGTTCACCGCCGTACGCCCCTCTTCGGTCTGGGCCTGTACCTGGCTGGACACCTCGTGGGAAATGGCAGCGCTCCGCTCAACACTGGTAATATTGCGGGTAATCTGTTCCATGGCTGCTGCAGACTGGTGCACGATCCCGGCCAGGGTATCCAGATTGCGGGAGACCTCCTCAATAGCCACCGAGATCTCGTTAACCGCCGTACTGGTCTCATCCACCGAGGCGGTGGAACCTTCCGCAGCAGAGGCGATCACCGCCGCACCATCCACCACCGACTCTATGCTGGCCTTCAACTCTTCAACGTTCCGTGAGTACTGATCACGGTGAGACAACAGGAACGAGAATGAACTTTCAAGTTCAGTGGTCAGGGTATCAATGGATGTCAACAGGTTGATGCGGGTAATGGAATTGGCCACCTGATCGGCAAACAGCATGATCGTATCAAGATCAGACTCGTTCAGTGCCCGGCGGGAGCGTTTGTTGTCAATGGCAAAGGCCCCTAGGGCCTCACCCTTAACCACCATGGGGCAGATGATGAAGTTCTTGGAGCGCAGCACCTCAATCCGGTCATGGGGTGGCTGCAGATGATAACTTTCGTCATAGCGGGTGATATCATCAATCAGGTATGGCTTGCGTTCATTGATACTGCGGTAGATCACGCCGATTGATGGATCCAGTGGGAGTTCCAGCCCTTCTAAGTCGCGGACCAGACTGCCGCTGGCGGTTACAAAGCGCAGGCTGCGACCATTTTTAGTGGTCATCAGGATATTAACCCGCTCATATCCCAACACATCGTGCAGGCCTTCAGCACACAGCAGCAATACCTCCTCTAGATTCAACGAGGTCTGTATTTTGCTGCTGATCTGATGAAAGTTTTTGACGTTGCTGTCCAGTACCTTGAAGCGGTTTTCAAAAATCTCTTTCTGGGAGGCCACTTCCTGATGCAGTTCATCCAGTTCATGGGCGCGCTGTTGCAGTTCATCACCGGTTCGACCGATCAGAAAACCGACCGTACCCAGCACAAACGATGTCCCTACCCCCATATACAGATAGAGCATGCGGTGTTCCGCATCCTTAACAATATCCCCTATCAGTTGTTCAAAGACCGTTTGTCCGGGATCATTAAACATCACCAGCCTTAGCAACAACCAGCCCAGCGGCGCTCCAACCCCCAGAAGAAAGCCGAATACTGAGTACATCTTGCAATGACTACAACGTTTTATAGAACAACTGCTCATGGCCCCCCCGAACAATCAGATCCCAGACGAGATTTTTTCTTCAATATTGGTAAATATCTCATCCATGACCTTCTCTGCGTCAGCCATGTTATAGGAGATGATGTTACGCAGATGGGTATAGGAATCCAGATCAATCTTTTCAAAATGAAAGCCGATACCATCATCAGTGATCCTGCAGACCCGCCCTTGAAAGGCAACTGCGACTTCAGGGTCAGTCCCTTCCAGGGTGATCACCAGATCGGCAGCCTCCCCTTCCGGTAGCCGCTCTGCTGTTTCCAGAAACAACCCGTTCATGGAGAGGTTACTGAGCTTACCTTGAAAGCTACGACCGCCAACCGTGGCGGTTGCCGTGACATGGAACGGAACACGGGAGAATTTTCTGGTACTCATGGCGTTCACCTCGTTCATAGGCAACAAAGTCGAATAAACTGCCGCAAAAGAACACAAGAAGCACAAAAAAACAACCTGCTGTCACGACCTGAGCCAAAACAACCAAGAATGGGTTACTCTCTCAACATGCCGGTTTTCTTTTGTCTCTTTGCGCTCCCTTGCGGCTGAAAGCAGTTTTGGGGGTTAGGCCTTGCCTGCTGAACCCAACACCGTTTCGTTCTTATGCTTAATCAGCTTGACCAGCTCGTTACGTGCCGCCCCCAGATACTTGCGGGGATCAAACTCTTTGGGGTCTTTGCCAAAGTACTCCCGCACCTTGGCGGTGACAGCCAGACGGCCGTCGGAGTCGATATTGATCTTGCAGACAGCACTGGCTGCAGCCTGACGCAGTTGTTCTTCCGGCACGCCAACAGCACCTTCCATCTTGCCGCCATACTGGTTGATCAGCTCAACGTACTCCTGCACCACTGAAGAGGCCCCGTGCAGCACGATCGGGAAGCCGGGCAGACGATTTTCACACTCAGCCAGGATATCAAAACGGAGCGGGGGCACCGGCTGACCAGCCTTGAACTTGTAAGCACCATGGCTGGTGCCGATGGAGATGGCCAGGGAATCAACACCGGTCTTCTTGACAAAATCCTCCACCTCTTCCGGCTTGGTGTAGGTGGAATGCTCGGCAGAAACTTCATCTTCAATCCCGGCAAGCACACCCAGTTCGCCCTCAACGGTAACATCAAACTGGTGGGCGTACTCCACCACCTTCTTGCAGAGTGCGACGTTCTCTTCATAGGGCAGATGTGACCCATCAATCATGACGGATGAAAAGCCGCTATCGACGCAAGATTTGCACAGCTCAAAGGAATCGCCATGGTCAAGGTGCAGGCAGATTGGAATATTTGAACCTATTTCCCGGGCCATCTGTACCGCCCCCATGGCCATATAGCGCAGCATGGTTTCATTGGCGTAACTGCGGGCTCCTTTGGAAACCTGGATAATCACAGGAGAGTTCGTTTCAGCGCACGCCACCACAATTGCCTGAAGCTGTTCAAGGTTATTGAAATTGTAGGCCGGGATGGCATATTTACCAGCCATTGCCTTGGCAAACATCTCCTTGGTGTTGACCAGACCAAGCTCACTGTAATGCACCTGTTTCTTCTCCATGGTTTCCTCCTGGCGGATGTGTGATATGAAAGGTTTGTAACCTTGCAAATACAAGGGAAAGAGTGTTTATATGTACCACTGAACCCCCTGCATGGCAAGGGTGATCCCAGAAAAAACCACCGGAGTATCTGATCGCAATGTCCCGCACTGTTCCGTTTGATCCATCACTGTTTGAAACCCACTGTATTATCGATGCCCGCACGCCGCTGGAATTTGCCGAAGACCATCTGCCCGGCGCCATCAATGTACCTATCCTGACCGACGCAGAGCGGGTTGAAATCGGCACCCTCTACAAACAACAAGGGCCGCAGCCAGCCCGTATCCGTGGCCTGCAACTGACCTGCCACCGCTTTCCTGCTATTGTTGCCACCATTGCTGAAGCAGCCCAGGGACGACCAGCTCTGGTCTACTGCTGGCGGGGCGGCCTGCGTAGCGAATCCATCGCCATGCTGCTGGAGATGACCGGCTACCCTGTCGTCAAGCTGGCTGGCGGCTACAAGTCATTCCGCACGGTCGTCAGCTCCTTCTTTGAATCGGTCAGCCTGCCGGTACAACTGGTGGTACTGCACGGCATGACCGGATCCGGCAAGACCGAATTCCTGCAGCAGCTTCCATCTGAACGCTACACAACCATTGATCTGGAAGGCCTGGCCAGACACCGGGGGTCAGCCTTTGGCTCACTGGGGCTGGGAGAGCAGCCGCCCCAGAAACGTTTTGAGACCCTGCTCTGGGATGCCTTCCGCAAGGCTCCCGCTGATCGCCCGATTGTGGTGGAGGGGGAAAGCAAGCGGATCGGTCGGATAAACCTGCCGGGAGATCTGTACGAGGTCATGGCAGCCAGCACCAAGGTCTGGTGCACAGTCTCAGTGGCCACCAGGGTCAAGCGCCTGTCTGCAGAATATGCCCGGGAAGAATACCGCCAACCGATGGCAGAGGCGCTGGAACGGATCAAAAAGAAGCTGGGGGGAGAGCAGTACACAGAGCTGCAGCGCAAACTTGCCGCCTGGGATATTCCTGGCATAGCCCAAGACCTGATTGAGCAGTATTATGACAAGCTCTATTACCGGGTTAGAAAATGGGAGCCGGAAGGAACCATCAATCTGGAAGACTACCATCAGGCAGCAGAGGAACTGGCAGCACTATGTCGTATCTGACAACAGCACTGTTCAGAAGGGCAACAAAGGCGTCTATACCACTACAATGCCTGCACGGGACCGTTATTCTGCTGGTCTCCAGCCTGTTCCTTTTTTCCTCCTGCCACCAGGCCCTTGCTGCACCTGTTAAAATCGACGCCTGGGTCAACGTCCCCTACGCCATTCAGTACGGCTTTGGCTCCTACAACGTCGGCGGCATTACAACCAGCACCTATCGGATTCCAATAACGGGCTGTTTTCCCATAGGGCCAGAAGAAGACAATCTCACCCTGAAGTTTACCGGCTACTTCGGGTATACCCACGTTGGCTTTGAAACCTACCTGCTGGGACCAAAACTGGAGATAAATCAGGATTATGTCTTTGCCTTACCGCAGCTGGAACTATTGATCCCTCTGGAGTCAGGGCTGATACTGAAGCCGTACATTTCACTGGGTGGCGGCTACGCCTTTAACGGACAGGCACGCTTTGGAGGGGTGGAGATTGCAGCAAAAGACAGCTACGATCTGCTGTATGCAGCTGGCCTGGGGATACATTATGAACAACGATTTGAGCCATACACACTCTACCTGGGGAGTAAACTTGGCTGGGCCGGGGAAGAAGCCTTTGATGAGAGCAGCGATCAAAATTTCGGAACGTTTCAGACAGGGGTTGAAATAAGAAGGCCACTTGGTATTACACTGGGTGATAAAAAACCGGATCTTGCCGCTTCATTTATTTACTACCGCTTTTTCCCTGCCGCAGCATTCAGCATGCAGACCGAAGCCCCCCTGAAGATAGAGAACCAGTATGAATTTGGACTTACTCTGGGGCTGGCGAAACCCAGCAAGTTGTGGTTTCTCACCGACCCACGCATTGGTGCCAGCCACCGTTTTGGTGATGGACTAACCGGATTCCGATTAAGCCTTGGCTTTCCTTTTTAGCCAGAAATCTAAGGGCTGGGACTGAGCCCAATG
>NZ_JAOTRZ010000088.1 GCF_030247655.1 Trichlorobacter sp.
AATGTATACAGTATTGTATCAACAACAACACTACTATTTCATACATAAGGAGATCAAAGACCATGGGCAGAATGCGCGAAAACCCCCGTTACAATGTTATTTCAATGAGAGTCAGCGATGAAGAGCGTGAGCAGCTGGAGTCCCTGGTACGGCGGACTCACAAGTCGGTATCAGACATCATGCGTGAGGCCATGGTCGCTTTGACCCTGCAACTTGACCATCACGACCTTCGCAAAGCAGCTTAACAGCCAGCAAACGAGTTGGCTCCAGTCATACAAAAAGGCACAGGATCTTCCTGTGCCTTTTTGTATGCTCTATTTGTGTGCCACTAGTGGCATTAGCTAGCTTATGACCACCTCAAACTGCTCCTGATGAAATCCCGGTTTAGCTCTGACCGTTACCCGTTTTTTAAATTTCTTTTCCAGCTCCTCCAATCCACGACGCTCCTCATCATAGAGCAGGTCTGCTACCTGCGGATGTACGCTGAGCAGCACTTTTGTGCCACGAATATCCAGCATTTCACGTCTCAGTTCCCGGAATATCTCATGACAGATCGTAGTCTTTGACTTGACATAGCCACGCCCTTCGCAGTAGGGGCAGGGCTCACACATCATCCTGCCAATACTTTCACGTACCCGCTTACGGGTCATCTCAACCAGGCCCAGCTCAGAAATTTTCAGGATATTGGTCTTTGATTTGTCACTCTTGAGTGCATCTTCCAAGGCAGCGTAAACCTTCTCACGATTGACCTCTTTCTCCATATCAATAAAGTCAATGATAATAATGCCGCCGATATTGCGCAGACGCAGTTGATAGGCGATCTCTTTGACCGCTTCAAGATTGGTCTTGAGAATGGTGTCTTCCAGATTGTGCTTGCCGACAAAACGTCCGGTATTCACATCAATGGCGGTCAGGGCCTCGGTCTGCTCAATAATAATGTAGCCACCAGACTTTAACCAGACCTTGCGACCCAAGGCGCGACTGATCTCCACCTCAAGACCGTACTGATCGAAAATAGGCTCTTCTTCATCATACAGCTCTATTGAGGATTTCATCTTTGGCATAAAGGTGGAGATAAACTGCACAATCCGGTCATGATCCGGCTTGGAATCAATTACAATCCGGTTCACGTCATCGGTAACAATATCCCGCACCACCTTCTGAACCACATCAAGATCAGCATGAATAAGGCTTGGCGCGGTTGCCTTCTCCTTTGTGCTGACAATCGCTGCCCAGACCTTTGCCAGATATTGCATATCAGCACGCAGGTCATCTTCAGATTTGCCTTCAGAGGCTGTTCTCACGATAAAGCCACAACCCGGCTGACGCACACGATCAACAATCTCACGCAGCCGTTCGCGTTCTTCCTCATCCTCTATTCTGCGGGAGATACCAACATGGTCAACGGTTGGCATATAGACAACATGACGGCCAGGCAGTGAAATATGGGAGGTGATCCGGGCTCCCTTGGTGCCGATCGGTTCTTTGGAGACCTGCACCAGCAGCTCCTGGCCTTCCTGCAGAAGATCTTCAATGGGATGCAGCACCTTGAACTCCTGGTTACTGCCGTCATCATGATGGTCTTCTTTTTTACCCTCATCCATCAGGTTTTCATACTCTTCAATGGCGTCAAACACATCGGCTACGTAGAGAAACGCAGCCTTTTCAAGTCCAATATCCACAAAAGCAGCCTGCATGCCGGGCAACACCCGCACAACACGCCCTTTATAGATATTGCCAACAATCCCTTTTTCCCGGGTCCGCTCAATGTACAGCTCTGCAATGGTCCCTTTCTCAATCAGAGAGATGCGGGTCTCGTGGGCAGTGACGTTGATAACCAGTTCTGATGCCATGGATGATACCTCTATAAAAAAATAATTTTGTATGTTCTCTTCAGTATGCCACAAAAATCACGGATGTCTTCTGGATCTGTGCAGATTTCAGCGCATCTGGCGATAAGCCGGTTACTGCAGCAGCCAGCTCGATTGCCTTTCCGCGGCCAATCGTCAGTTCAAGACAGCTGCCATTGGCTGACAGTTCTCTGGTTTCCTGTCGCAAATCAATGGTTTGCTGTTGTCCCTTCTTCTGGCGAACCAACACCCAGGAATCTTGTGCCATAAATTGCACACATTGTGCCTTTAGCTGTTCAGGGTCATAATCAGGCAGTGTGATGCGATAGCAGGTGGCCACAATTAAAGGAGAAAGGGACTCGGCCTTGAGTGGCACCTCGGCTGCTTCCAGAATGGCTATGCCATCAGGCAACACCTGATTCAGGCGCTGAAGAGCCTCATCCGGCCCCATATTGCCCACAAACATGTCAAAGTATTCTGCCTGGGATTCAACCCCCACTGATGTTGCGGTGGCAAAGGAAAAACGGGGATGGGGATGGAAGCCCTGGCTATACAGGATTGGTACTCCGGCACGCTGGACAGCACGGGTAAAGAGGTTGATCAGCTCAAGGTGGCTCAAGTAGCGAATGTTGGCGGTCTTGGAAAAACGGAGCCGCAGGCGACGCTGCACTATTTCGTATGACATTTCAGTCTGTGTATTGGGTGAGCTGGGCAGCTCCTGTGCTTCAAGCACGCGATTGCTCAGCAGCTTGAAATCACAGACCCCACAATTGGAGCAGGCACCAAAACGGCAGTCGGGGGTTGCTGCTTCAGCATGGGCGCGCTCCAGCTCTTTTAGCAGGAAGGTCTTTTCAATACCCGCATCCAGGTGATCCCACGGCAGCAGTTCATCCGTGCTGCGTTCCCGCAAATACCATTGCGGATCAATTCCGCATTCGCTAAACGCCTGTAACCAGCGTGGAAGCGAAAAATGCTCGTTCCAACCATCAAAGCAGGCACCCAGCTCAACGACACGCTCAAGCACATCAGCCAGACGGCGATCTCCCCGTGCAAAGACACCTTCCATAAATGACAGTTCTGCATCCTGATATTTGAAGTTCAGCTTGCGCCGACGCATCTCATCCTTCAGGAAACGCTGGCGTTCACGGGTCTCATCAAGCGACAGCTGGCGCTGCCACTGAAACGGGGTGTGGGGTTTGGGCACAAAGGTGCTAACCGCCACATTTACTTCACCCTGTCCGCCTGAACGACGCGCCTGATTTTTAACCTGACGGGCAAGTTCGGGAATTGCCTGAAGATCTTCACGGGTTTCAGTGGGAAGGCCCATCATGAAATAGAGCTTGATTGATCGCCATCCGGCTGCATAGATATTCAGGGCACCATCCAGCAGGTCCTGTTCAGTGATCCCCTTGTTAATGACCCTGCGCATCCGTTCACTGCCAGCCTCTGGCGCCAGGGTAAAGCCGGTCTTGCGTACTTTACGAATTTCGTCAATCAACCCGGCGGTCAGTGTACCGACCCGCAACGACGGCAGTGAAATTGCAACCCTGCCATTGGCATGGCGAGCCATCAGTTCCTGCAGCAACGGGGCGATGCAGCTATAGTCGCCGGTGGAGAGGGACAGCAGCGAGATCTCTTCATAGCCGGTGTTTTTCAGTGAGGTTTCAATCAGCTTACTGATTTTTTGTGGTGAGCGCTCCCGCAGTGGACGATAGATATAGCCAGCCTGACAGAAGCGGCAACCACGGGTGCAGCCACGGGCCACCTCAATCGCCACGCGGTCATGAATGGTTTTCATAAACGGTATGATCGGACTATCAGGAAAGACCGCAGATTCAATGTCGGGTAGAAAACGTCTGCGTACGGTGGCGCAGCCCGGCTTCAGTGCCTGAACAGAGGCAACCCGTCCATCAGCATGATAGTCAACCACGAAAAACGAGGGGACATACACGCCATCAATATCAGACAGCTTTTCCAGCAGTTCCTGTTTGTTCCGGCTATCTGATTTCTTCCAGTCTCGCACCAGATTTGCAATCTCGATGACTGCCTCTTCACCATCGCCCAGCAGGAAAGCGTCAAAGAACGGGGCAAGCGGTTCAGGGTTATAGGAACCGGGGCCGCCGCCGATAATCAATGGCCAGCTCTGATCCCGATCAGCAGCCCGCAAAGGAATGGCAGCCTGACCCAACATGACAAGGATGTTTGTACAGGATAGTTCATACTGCAGGGTAAAGCCGATGATATCGGCTTCAGCAAGTGGAGTAGCTGTTTCAAGGGTGGCGAGTGACACCTGTTCTGCTGCCATTTGAGCAGCCATATCAGGCCAGGGGGTATAGACTCGTTCGGCAGCAATGCCATCCAGAGCGTTGAGAATTTGATAGAGAATCCGAAGTCCAAGATGACTCATGCCGACTTCGTAGACATCGGGGAATGCTAATGCAATCCGCAGATCAGCAGCGTGTTTTGCCACTGTCCCCATTTCCCCGCCCATATAGCGGGCAGGCTTTTCAACGCTTAACAGATCCAGAGGCATGGAAGTTCCTTGCTGAAAAAGAAAAACCTCCGAAGTCTGCACTTCGGAGGCATTTTCTTTTAAATGGTGCCCAGGACTAGACTCGAACTAGCACACCCTTGCGAGTACAAGCACCTGAAGCTTGCGTGTCTACCAATTCCACCACCTGGGCAAGGACTGAGTATTTATCATTGGCTTCGGGAAAAAGCAATCATTTTTTATCCGGATGCAACAAAAAAAATGCCGGTCACCATGCTGCAGGTGACCGGCATCTAGAAGTGGCACTATCAGTCCGCCAATTACATATTGTAGCCGGATTCGCTGTGTTGTGTCTGGTCAAGACCCATGATCTCGTCTTCCTTCTCAACCCGCAGACCGATGGTTTTGTCCAGAATGAAGGCAATAATGGTGGTAACGATGAATGCATAGGCACCAGCAGCTACAACACCGATGATCTGTGTAACAACCTGCTTGGGCTCGCCGGCAATCAGGCCTTTAGCGCCTACAGTTGCCAGTACACCGGTTGCGATAGCACCAAAGGTACCGCCGACACCATGCACACCAAAGGCATCCAGAGAGTCGTCATACTTCAACTTGGCCTTGATAATGATGGCAGTGTAGCAGATCAAGCCTGCTCCCACACCGATGATAATAGCAGCTCCAGGGGTAACCAGGCCGGCAGCCGGAGTAATGCCAACCAGGCCAGCAACAACGCCGGAGCCGAAACCAAGTGCTGAAGGCTTGCCGGAGTGCATCCATTCAGCAACCATCCAGGCCAGACCGGCAGCAGCCGGTGCTACAGTCGTGGTAGTAAAGGCCAGGGCAGCGGTACCATTGGCAGCTACGGCGCTACCAGCATTGAAACCGAACCAGCCGAACCAGAGGATACCAACACCCAGCATGGTCATCGGCAGGCTATGGGGAGCCATCCGCTCAGTGGGGAAGCCATGGCGCTTGCCAAGGAACATCAGTACTGCCAGGGCAGAAATACCGGATGAGAGGTGAACAACCGTACCACCAGCAAAGTCCAGAGCCCCTTTTGCCAGCAACCATCCACTTGGCCCCCAAACCCAGTGGGCGATCGGATCATATACTAATGTTGTCCAGACCAGAGCAAAAACACAGTAGGCAGAAAACTTCATCCGCTCGGCTACAGCTCCTGAAATGAGCGCAATAGTGATGATGGCAAACATGCCTTGGAACATTACAAATACATATTCAGGAATGGCATCCGCTGATGTGGCAACAAATTGGAAAAGGGTGTCCGGGGTGATGCCGTTCAACATAAATTTATTCATCTTGCCCAGAAAACCACCGCCGATGTCATCGCCAAATGCCAGCGTGTAGCCGATAACAACCCACTGCACGCCAACGATACCCATGGCAACAAAGGAGTGCATCATGGTCGAAAGGACGTTTTTAGAACGGACCATACCTCCGTAGAAAAGGGCGAGACCTGGAATCATAAAAAGAACCAGGGCGGATGATATCAACATCCATGCGGTATCAGCACCGTTAAAAACAGCCTTTGGCGTTGCAGGAGCGGCTGCAGGAGCAGCTTCAGGTGCGGCGGCAGATGCGGCTGCAGGAGCAGCTTCAGGTGCTTTGGGGGCCTCCACAGTAGTTGCTGCAACGGGAGCAGCATCTTTCTTCTCTTCAGCCATGGCAGAAACACCTACCAGAGCGGTGAAGAGGGTTAACGTTGCAATAATGAGTGAATGCTTGAGTTTCATAACCAGCCTCCTTACCTATTTAAATGGTTTTCTGAATCTACCTGTCTTTAAATCGCTTCGCCGCCGGTCTCGCCGGTGCGAATCCGTACTGCCTCTTCCAGGCCGATGACAAAAATTTTGCCGTCTCCGATCCGGCCGGTTTTCGCGGTGTTCTGGATTGTCTCAACGACCTTGCCGACCAGCTCATCGGACACGGCAATCTCGATTTTAACCTTAGGAATAAAATCAACGACATATTCAGCACCACGGTACAGTTCGGTATGGCCCTTCTGGCGCCCAAAACCTTTTACTTCACTGACGGTAATACCCTCAATACCGATCTCGTTCAGGGCATCCTTGACTTCGTCTAATTTAAACGGTTTGATTATCGCTTCTACCAGTTTCATGGTGTCAGCCTCCTTTCGGTCCTTCAGATGTTGAATATGTAATGTTGCTGCGTTAAGGCTAAAAAGCCCGGGGGCCTGACGCCCCCGGTAAAAGAAGGAGGACAGCGGCGTTTGTTGTGCCTGCACCGTATGGCGCCTGTCGTGTCTATCATTAAGCAGCGAGCGTGCCAGTTTTATACTTATTGTAAAAACAGGTGGTTACCCAAAAGCATGGACATGTTTTAATCTGGCTGTGATTAAAAAACAGGCTCTTTTTTAATTTGTCCGCCTGCAACTAAGGCAGTCGATGTTGTTTTTTGACCATTGTCATAAATGTGGTAGGCTTGCTGAACAAAATTCTTATTAAGAGAGGAACAGGCTATGCCGATAGTTGCCCGTATGGAAGAACTGCCTAATCTGGGGAAGAAGCTGGTTTCAGTTGCCGGACAGGAAATTCTGCTGGTAAATCTTAAGGGGACGATCTACGCGGTTGAAAACGAGTGTCCTCATCAGGGTGCGCCAATGACTGGCGCCCTCCTCAAAGATACCTACCTTGCTTGTCCTCGCCATGGCTACCGTTTTGAGTTAAAGGATGGCAGCTGCAAGGAGCATCCGGAGTTTACCCTTAAAACCTGGCCGGTCCGGGTTGAAAACAACGAGATTATCGTTGACGTGGCGTGACAAAACCATACTTGATGATCTAACGCTGCTTGTGCTGTTGGGGCTTGCTCTTACCGCCACAATCTGGGCGATCATCCATGCCCTGTTACACAAACGTGACCCTCGTTCAGCCTTGGTATGGGTAAGCTTATGTCTCACGATTCCACTGTTTGGGCCTTTTTTTTATTGGCTGCTGGGTATTAATCGTATTACCAGGCGGGCACACCGTTGGCAGAAAAGTGGCCGCCGATTGGACTTCCATGAGCTTTCCTCCCCTGGGACAAGACAACCCCCGCCTCTTCCAGAGGTCTATCAGGGGCTGCATACTCTTGAAGCCCTGACTGATCGAGTTGTCAGGACCCGCAACCATGCAGGCAACCGGCTTCTACCCCTTAAAAACGGTGAAGAGGCCTATCCTGCAATGCTTGACACCATACGGAGCGCACGCCACTCCATTCATCTCTGCAGTTATATTTTTGATGGGGACCTGATTGGTGGACAGTTTGTCAGTGATCTAGCTTCAGCCGTACAGCGAGGCGTTATCGTACGAGTCATTGTGGACGCGATGGGAGAACGCTACAGCAGTGTTACTGCCCGTGCCGCTTTACAGGGCAGCGGTGTTGATATCCGGCACTATCTCCCACTATACAAAGGGCCGTTTATCTATCTTCGCAACCACAGAAAACTGCTGGTTGTTGATGGCTCCGTTGCCTTTACCGGCGGAATGAACATTCGCAGCAACCATTGCGTCGCAACAGCAGAGCTGCATCATGCGGCCACTGATCCGCATTTTCAGGTACAAGGGCCGGTTGTAGGAGATCTGCAACGTATTTTTCTGGAAGACTGGTTTTTTGTCAGCGGTGAGCGTCCTGACGATGCTCACTACTTTCCAGCACTTACGCCCTGCGGTACTGCGCTGGCACGCGCAGTTGCCGATGGCCCGGACAGAGAGTTCCGCAAGCTGGAGTGGATTGTGATGGGGGCGCTTTCCACGGCTAAGCAGCGGATTCGCATCATGACCCCCTACTTTATTCCTGATCGCCCTATGGTGACGGCACTGATTACTGCTGCCCTGCGGGGGGTTGAGATCACATTGGTGCTGCCTCAGCTCAATAATCTGCCATTTGTAGCCTGGGCCTCACGGGCAACCTACTGGGAGTTAATCAAAAACGGGATTCATATCCTGGAACAGCCTCCGCCTTTTGCCCACACCAAGTTGCTGCTGGTGGATGATATCTGGAGCATGGTCGGCTCTGCCAACCTTGATACCCGCAGTTTTCGCCTTAATTTTGAGCTGAATGTAGTTGTATTTGATCAGGAATTTTCTGCTCAACTGGGCTCTCACTTTGAAGCTGTTGCGGCTGTTTCCCATGCCACAACCCTGACAGAGATGGATAGCCGTCCACTTCTGGTTAAGCTGAGAGACGGTGCCGCTCGACTTTTTTCACCTTATCTGTAAAAAGATCAAAAGACTCTTTTTATCCTCTTGACAAGTAACAGATTGCTTGGTATCAATTTTACACAAACAAATCACGCTATCCCCCAAGGAGAAAACACTATGTCAACCTGTACTCTCGTTACCAAAACTGCTCCTGACTTTACCGCTGATGCTGTTATGGCTGACAATTCATTCGGTCAGGTCACCCTTTCCGGCTACCAGGGCAAGTACGTCTATCTGCTGTTCTATCCTCTGGACTTTACTTTTGTTTGCCCCTCTGAAATTCTGGCATTCAACAAAAAGCTGGATGAGTTCAAATCCAAAAACTGCGAGCTGCTCTCCATCTCAATTGACTCCAAGTTCACCCACCTGGCCTGGAAGAACACCAAGATTGAGGACGGCGGCATTGGACAGGTACAGTTTCCGATGGTTGCTGACCTGAATAAAGAAATCACCAAGGCCTACGGCATTGAGCATCCTGCCAGTGTTGCCCTGCGTGGTCTGTTCCTGATCGATCCTAAAGGTGTTGTGCGCCATTGCGTAATCAACGATCTGTCCCTTGGTCGTAGCGTTGACGAGGCCCTGCGGATGCTGGACGCACTGCAGTTCACCGACACCCATGGTGAAGTCTGCCCGGCCAACTGGAAGCAGGGCGATGAGGCCATGAAGCCCACAGCGGAAGGTGTTGCTTCTTATCTGGCAAAACACGGAAAATAACTTGTCTGGTGGTACATCAGATTAGTATCGGGACGGCGCTACCAAGAGGTGGCGCCGTTTTTTCAGGTTACAGCATGACAACAGCAGATTTGCCGCTATACTGGTGCCATGCACCGAAGCGGCACGCCTTCATATCCCGTACACTCCGACTGTGCCCAGATTAACGGCGTTGTTGCCGTTGAGCCTGCCGGTTCTTTTTTTCGTGTCTTTACCAGAACTGCTCAAGGCGTTACCTTCCACGATTATCCCTTTACACCTTTTATCCTGCTGTCGGATTCTGGCCTTGCAGATGCTGCCCCAGTGACTGTCACGCACCATCATCTGGCTGGCAGTGGCAAACTTTGCTGGCTTACGGAACTTGCCAGCTGGCACGACTGGTGTCTGCTACGGGACTATCTGCAGACGCTCAACAGACCTGAGGAGTGGTTTGCTATTCCAGACAGTTGTCTACAGTTTTTGATTACAAGTGGAATTACCTTTTTTAAAGGGCTCTCCTTTAGTAATCTGAATTCTCTTGACGTCCATGTTCAAAAAGATGATCAATCCCTGTTTGTCATAGCTGTTACTGATGGCTACGCCTGTCATGAGGTTATTGCCGGCAAGCACCTGACTGAGACAGCAAAACTTATGCGCCTCACGCAGATTATCAGGGATCAGGATCCTGATATCATAACCGGCTATCAGCTGAATAAGCACGTGCTGCCGCAGTTGATCAGCTATGCACAACAGAATAAGGTCAGACTTGAATGGGGGAGAAACGGCTCTGAACTGTATCAACAGCAGCCAGTTGATTATCGCAGCAGCCGGCGTTACGAAGTCTATGGCCGCTCACTGGTCGATCTTCAGCAGTTGATGAATCGGCATGATCGACAGATGCAACCAACGCAACTACCTACAGATGAAAGTGCCGTGCTTGCAGCGGCGAAGAAGGCGGTTCAGCGTTATCAGCAGATTGCGCCTGATTGGTGCCAACAGGTGCAACGGTATCCAATCAGTTTTCAGAAGTTACTTTCCAGTCAGGCCGTAACAGCGGTGCATGCACAGATGATTCGCGCATATCTGCTACAGCAGCATGCAGTACCAGCCCGGTCTTCAGCCCCAAGGCGGATTCATAACCATGGTACAGATTTTTATCAACAGGGACAGGCAGGGCCGGTTATCCACTGCAGCCTTGCCCAGCTGCCTGTTGCAATTATGGTTGCCTACCGTATTGCTCCACGTGCAGATGAACTTGGTCTTTTTAGCAAACTGCTCGGAGAGTTGCATCAAGATAGCGTCTGTAACCAGACTGCTGGCCCTGAACTAGTAGTGTCCGGTTGGTATGAAATACTCAACAACGCACAGACGTTATTCTCAGATGCTGAAGCCGCTTCAGAAGTTGTACGACTTCGGCAGGTTATTACCAGAGACCTGCTTGATTGCCTGAAAGAGCAGGGTGCTACACCGGTGGTTGTTGATCAGCAGGGAATATACTTTATACCGGTATGCGGTCAGCAGGACGGCAGTACAGAGGTCCACGTTCTGACTCAGCGTTTAGACATGATTATACCAAACAAGGTGGTTTTACCAATTACCGGACCATACCGATCAATCTTCATCTACAAGCCAAACCAGTTTGCCTTGCTGCACCAAGATGGAGAGATTGTCTTCAGCGGCAGCAGCTTTGCATCGCGTAGCAGAGAACCTTTTTTAAGGGAATTTCTTGTGGAAGCGGTCAGACGACTACTTACAGGCCAAGGGCAGACGGTTGAACAACTCAACGCCGAATTTGTTCAGCGACTGACAGGACCTCATTGCCCTGTAACCTGGGTTATGCGTAGTGAGACCTTGGTTGACTCCAGAGAGCAGTACGAACGAGCTGTATTAAACAAAAAGAGAAACCGTGCTGCTGCCTATGAGTTGGCAATTGCTACAGCAGGAGCGTGGCGGGGAGGGGATATGATCAGTTATTATGTGACCGGGCATTCAAAAAACTGCGTGGTGCATGAAAACTGTAGACTGGTAAAAGATTTTGACCCGCAGCAGCCTGACCTGAACAGGCTCTGGTACCTTGAGCGACTTCACCAGCTTTTCAAACGGCTACAACCATTTTTGCCTGTAGAGCCGCTATTGTTTAAATAAAAAGGCCGCATCCCGAAGGATACGGCCTTTTTAAGCATAGCTAAGAAGCAATTACTTAGCAGGAGCAGCAGGAGTAGCTTCTGCAGGAGCAGCAGCGTCTTTCTTAGCGGCTTTTTTAGCTTTTTTAACTTTCTTCTTTGCAGGTGCCTTCTCAGCAGCAGGTGCCTTCTCAGCAGCAGGAGCAGCAGGAGCAGCAGGCTC
>NZ_JAOTRZ010000089.1 GCF_030247655.1 Trichlorobacter sp.
ACCATGTATACATATAAACTCTTAACATAAACATCACAAAAACAAATAATTTATTGTGTATTAAAAGGAAGTTAGAACTTGTAATGGCAGCATCCACAGTATTTGGCACAATACTTGGATTAAAAAGATGCAACAAACTGTTGTTGCACAGAATGAAACGAGGCACGCCATGACCACCGGAAAGATCGCCATACCCTATTACGGAACCCTGAGCCACCCCAACAGCGGTTTTGAACGAGTTTTCTTTATTCTTGAACATGATGAACAGAACCAAAGCAAACACAATCAGGTCAGTATGGGCATCTGGGACGCAAGCCAAACACCTCTATTACCGGCATGGCTGCATCAAAATGGCATCAAACAAGTTGTCTGCAGCTCTGCACCAGATCGTTCTCTTATGGAAACCATGCTGAAAGCCGGCATTAGAGTATTTGGCGAAAGCAGCGACAAAGCCCGTAAAATACTTAAAAACCTTTGCCTTATTTGAAATAATGACGCTATGAATTCACGTTGCGTGAGAGGAGACAACCATGAAAGCAAAAAGTAATTTTTCAACCCTGGTAGCAGAAACCACTGCAAAGGGAAGCTTGGCTCTATTTGCAGGTATTGGTGTATTTCTGGCCGGTTTCATTACCTGGTCTGCAGCCGGAGCTGTCAGCGCACTAATCGACCTTTTCAGCTGATTTATCACATACCACATCCCTAAAGGAGGAAGCCATGAAGGCAAAACAGAGTTTTTCAGATTTAGATGATCGTAAGTACATTGGCAGAGTACTGGCAGTAGCAGGTGTTTTTTTCACCGGTGCCGCTACAGCTGTTGCCTGGCCAGGTCTGAGCCACATTGCTCATAAGCTGATTGGCTAACCGTCCAAGCAGATGGGCAGGAATAATTCCTGCCCATTTTTGTGCTCTGACGCCAACTACCCCATGCAGATGAACCAAACATTGCAACATGCCGAAATTCGTAGTACTCTGCAGTGTCCTACCTGTTCAACAAGCCGCCTGTATCAGTTGGCAGATGGCAGGTTCAAGTGCTCACTCTGCAGAAAAATTTTCAGCGCAACAGCCAATCGACAAAACCGTTTGGCGCCGGTCGTACGGGAAGGTCTTGCAACAGCTTTCTGGAATATGGATGGTACTGCTGACACTGCCAATGCCCTTGATCTGAATATAAAAACCGTCCAGAAATATTTTGGATTGTTACGTGAACATCTGGCTAAATTATCACGTCAGACCATACTGCAACAGTTTGAAAGCGATACCCTGCCAGCATCCTGGTTTCAATCTTTTCCTCAGCAACAAAGCTGCGGCCAAACTGCCAAACCAATTGCAGCAATTGTAAAATCTGGAGAAGCAATCAACTTTTTGTTTGCTGCACCAGTGACATCGCAACCTAGAGTTCAGGAAACAGCTATTTTGGGCTGGCTCTTTGCGCAGGATGATGAAAGCCTGCAGAGGCTCAATCTGGACAAAATGCATTGCCAATCCAGAGATAGTGACAGTATCCCCCTTACAACTCCATTCTGGAGATTTATCAAGCAAGGATTAATCCATTATCAAGGTGGATTCAGACATCATTTTTTTCAGTATTTGCGAGAAATGGAATTCCGTTACAACGACCGTCAGAAACAACGCGGACCAGATATCTGTCTGCATTTTCTAACTTTCGAGTAACACATTTTATTTTCAGGAGAGAGCACCATGCGCCGAACACCAGTAACACTCGTTGTACTCGTTTTTTCAATGCTGTTCATGCTGCCAGGCATGCTCCACGCTGCAGTGGACAAAATGGCCTACGACCCGGAAAACTGTCTTGGTTGCCACAGCGGCAAGATCAGTCTCGACAGCTTTGCGGCTTCCCCCCATGGCAAGAACGGCTGTACCAGCTGCCACTTGCAGAGTGCCGACCTAAAAAAGCACATGACCGGCAACACCAAACTGGATAAGGTCAACTGCTCCCGTTGCCACGGTAATGAGGCAAAAGAGTTTGAAAAGAGCATCCATGCCAAGAGCGGCCTGACCTGCGTATCCTGCCACTCTGATATCCACGGATTCAGCTCTAAAAAGGGTGACAAAAAGGCGGCCACACTGGCCTGTATCAAGTGCCACGACAAACAGAAAGTACATCTAAATTCAGTTCATGGTGTCTCCCTGATGAAGGGTAACCCTGATGCCCCAGGCTGTTCAGATTGTCACGGTCTGCACGGCATCAAGAAAGTACAACCTGCAACGACAGTTGAAGGTCGTATGTTCCATGTTGATGCTTGCATTAAGTGCCATAGTGATGAAAAAATGATGCACCGCAACCATGTCAACGGACATGCTGTTGAAACCTATCTGGAAAGCTATCACGGTAAAGGCTACCGCTTGGGTATGTTGCAGAAGGCTGCTGGCTGCTCTGACTGTCACACTGCCCATAATGTGTTGAAAAAAGAAAATACCGCTTCATCAGTTAATCCAGCCAATGCAGCAAAGACCTGTGCTCAATGCCATACTAAGGCGACTGCTCTGTTTGCTAAATTCTATTCCCACGGCAGCCACCATGACCGTGAAAACTATCCCCTGATGTACTGGACCTTCAAGGCCATGGTTGGACTGCTGGTGGGTACCTTTGCTGTATTTTGGGTCCATACCCTGCTCTGGATGTTCCGTGGTTTCATTGAAAACCGTGAGAAGCAAAAGGCCCTGATTGAAGGTCATGTACACCACATTGATGAGCCTCACAAACTGTATTACCGTTTCAAAAAACGTCATATTTTCCTACACTTCACGGTTATTGTCAGCTTTTTGGGACTCTCACTGACTGGCCTTCCGCTTAAGTTCAGTGACCAAGCCTGGGCTCAGACCATGATGTCCTTCTTTGGTGGCGTTGAGTATGCCGGCCTGATTCACCGTGGCTGTGCAGTACTGACCTTCTACTATTTCTTGGGTGCAGCCTGGATGGGTATAGACTTCCTCTTCCTCCGTAAGGATGTTCGCGGTAACTTCCTGCAACGGCTATTTGGCCCTGACTCCCTTATCCCAAACCTGCGAGACATTACCGATGTCATCGGCATGGTCAAATGGTTCCTGTTCAAAGGTCCCAAGCCGACTTTTGAGCGCTGGACGTACTGGGAAAAATTCGACTTCATCGCCGTCTTCTGGGGTATGTTTGCCATCGGTGGTTCCGGCCTGATGCTCTGGTTCCCTGAGTTCTTTGGCCAGTTCCTGCCCGGATGGGCCTTCAACCTGGCAACTATCGTCCACTCTGACGAAGCATTGCTGGCAACCGGCTTCATCTTTACGGTCCACTTCTTTAACACCCATGGCCGCCCAGAAAAGTTTCCGATGGACTTTGTTATCTTCAACGGCCAAATGGCTAAAGAAGAGTTCATTGAAGAGCGTGGAGACCAGTGGAAGCGTTACGAGGAACAAGGTATTCTGGAGCATTTTGAAGTTGAGAAGCCCAGCGGTGCAATTTACGACTTTGTCTTCAAAACCTTTGGCTTTATCGCCGTATTCACCGGCCTTGCCCTTGTGGTAGCCATGCTGTGGGCCTTCCTGGCCTGATAACCAGATCAGGGGGCAGCAATTCTGCTGCCCCCTGATTCTTTAAAAGGAGTTTAAAACGTATGAAAAAGGATCTCTCTTTGATACTTTCCATACTGGCCTTTATTCTGTATATCATTGGTGGACTTGGTATTTTTAGTGGCCTTTTTATGGTGCTGGTACTGAAAACCAAAGACCTGTTCGGTCTGGGAACTGCAGAAACCCTGGGTTATCTGTTCCTCTGTGTCGGCGGCTGCCTTTCTGTGGTCGGCGTTTTAACCCTTCGAATCATTCGCAACCGTACCAATCAGAAACTGTACCAGGCAGCTACCTGCTGAATGTAAGATCAGTTCCCGGAGGGGACCGTCACTACCATGGCTGATAAAGACAATTGCGAACAACTTAAATACTTCAGTCATATTATTGACTCTGTGGCAGATGGTGTCTTTACGGTAGATCGCGATATGCACGTTATCGCCTTTAACCGTGCTGCAGAACTGATGACCGGCATCAAACGGACAGATGCAGTTGGGCGTCCCTGCCATGAGATCTTCCGCACTTCAGTCTGTGACAATGGTTGCCCGGTGCGGGAGGCAATGAAAAAAGGAAAACCGGTTACCAACCGAGAAGTAACCATTAAAAACGCTGAAGATCAGTTGATTCCGGTTTCAGTCAGTGCCTCAATATTGTATGACGACGAAGGCAACCCGATTGGCGGTGTTGAGACCCTGCGTAGTATGAAGCGTATCTACGCGATTATGGATAGTGTTGCCGATGGCCTCTTTACGGTTGATGAAGGGATGCACATCACCCACTTTAACAAGGCAGCTGAAGAGATTACCGGGGTTTCCGCCCTGGAGGCGATCGGCAGACCCTGCTATGAGATATTTAAGTCCGAAGCCTGCACCGGTGCCTGCCCGATGGTTGAGGCCATTGCAACTGGCCAATCCATTCAGCGGGAAGTGGAAATAAGTGATCGCAAAGGCCGTAAAAAGCTGATCTCAGTCAGTGCCTCAACGCTCTATGATGCGGCCGGGAATGTCATGGGCGGGGTTGAAACCGTCCGCGACCTGACGCCAATTACCGCTATCAAGGAAGAAATCCGCGAAAAATACTCGTTCCGCAGCCTGGTAAGCCGTAATCCTGCCATGCGACGTCTGTTTGACGTCATGGAAGATATTGCTGCCAGTAATGCAACCGTCTTCCTGAACGGCGAAAGCGGTACCGGTAAAGAACTGTTTGCCCGGGCCATCCATGATTTGAGTCCACGCCGCGAAGGTCCGATGGTGATTGTCAACTGCGGAGCCCTACCTGAAACCCTGCTTGAATCAGAAATTTTTGGCGTCCGCAAAGGCGCCTTTACCGGGGCAACTGAAAACCGTCCCGGACGACTTGAGCTCTGTAGCGGCGGCACCTTCTTCCTGGACGAGATCGGTGATCTGCCGTTGCCGCTGCAGGTAAAGCTGCTGCGCGTGCTTGAAAACCATGAATTTCAGCCCCTGGGTGCCCGTTCCCCCATTAAGGCAGATGTCCGCTTTATCACGGCAACCCACCGTAACCTTGAAGATATGGTGGCAGAAGGCACCTTCCGCCAGGACCTCTACTTCAGAATCAACATCGTTACCCTCAACATCCCTCCCCTGCGAGACCGTCGCGAGGATATCCCCCTGCTGGTGGATATGGCCCTGCAGCGGTTCAATCTTACCTACAACAAAAAGGTCCGTGCCGTTTCTCCTGAAGTTTTAAAGCTGCTGCTTACCCACTCCTTTCCCGGCAATGTCAGAGAACTCTTGAATCTGATCGAACAGTCAGTCATACTCTGCCGCGGAACAGAGATCACTCCAGATCACCTGCCAACCAATTTTCTGGGGCAAACCCATGAACAGGCGCAGAATACGCGCCGCTCCGGCAAGGCCCCAACCGCCGCAGACCTGAACGCCCTGTTAAGTCGTTACAGTGGCAATCGGGCTGAAGTTGCACGGGAGTTGAATATCGACCGTACAACCCTTTGGCGTTGGATGAAAAGGCTTGGTGTGAAGGAGTAATAAGAGGGGGTACGCTGCTTGACACGCGCAGACCTGCAGCAAAAAGCACACACCATTGATACCCTGTTTGACCTTGGCCGGAACGATGAAGGGAAGGCAGCAATCCAGGAAGCTTTGGAGGCTGCCAAAGATGATCCGGCCTACCATCATTATTTTCAAGCTGAGGCAGCCGGTTACCTTGACCACAACAGCAAGGAACAAGGACGCCTGTTCGCTGAAGCCCTCAATCTGGCTCCTGACGAACTGTTTTTAATGCGGGTGGTCGGAGTCTGGCAACTGATGAACGGCAAGGTCTGGTCTGCTGTCTGTACCTTTGACCGTGTTCTTACGATTGAACCGAATGATGGCGATACCCTGCGCTGCATGGGGATTGCCCATTCCCGTCTTGACCGGGACCGCAAGGCTATAAAATTCTACGAACAAGCCTTGTCGGTTAGTAAAACAGACAGTGATGCAATGCGTCAGATCGGTGTTTCTCTTTCAAAGCTTGGTGAAGACAAGGAATCTCTGGACTGGTTCCGCAAGGCGCTGGCGTTGAATGAACAGGATTACGACTCCATGCGACAGTTGGGGATCTCACTGGCCATGCTGGCAGATTACGAAGGGGCACTGCAGTGGTTGCGCCTTGCCCAGACCGTGAACCCCCAGGATTATGAGACACGGCTGAACATGGCATTGGTACTAAAGAAGATGCGGGGAGAAGAAACCTGGCTTGAACGGATTTCAATCAAGCTGGGACGCTGGATGAGCCGGGTATGGGGCAAGTTACTGGATCGGTTTAATCTACGTTAACGGCATCAGGCAGTCTCACAACCGATTGATAAAGCCTCATCTGCAGCTTCATCTTGCTTGGCTCCGGTGCCATGCACCGCATCAAGACGTTGCAGGGCAATTTTCAGTGCCTCTTTCATTGCAATCCGCGCATCCTGTTCCTGACCTGCGTCAAAAAGTGCATCAGACTGTTTGAGCAACGCATCACCACCGGCAAATGACATCACATTGGCAACATCTGTATGACCAATGGAAACGATTCCGGTTATTGCGCTGTAATTTGTTTTTGCTTTCATATGTGCCTCCTGCAACAAAGCTGATTATTATATAATAAAAGAGATTGCACAAAGCGTACCATTCGTTTTATTTGTTTAATTTCAGCATGTTACACAAAAAATAACACGCACCACAAATGATGCAGTTGCAACACGACATTTCTCACAAAACAAACTACCAGTGTAATATCAACAAATTGGGCGTTGCACAAACATGCAACGCCCAATTTAACTAACGCAACTGTATAAGCAATCAATTACTTAACAGCTTGGTTACACGCCGCTTTAAACGCTGTGCTTCACGCGCCGACTGACTGGCCTGAGCAATCAGGAGCTGATGTAACCCGCTCTGTTCCTGCCCATTGGCCGGTTTACGCTGCAGATAGCTGCCATCCGGCTGCATCTCCCAGGCATAGCGCTGGTCCGTGTTATGGGCATCAAGCAACTCCCGTAACTGCTGTTGCAATGTTGATGACTCAACCGGAACCAGAATCTCGACCCGCGATTCAAGGTTCCGCTTCATGGCATCAGCAGAACCGATAAAATACTCTTCCTGGCCACCATTTCTGAAATAATACAGACGACTGGGCTCTAACAACCGGCCAACACCACTGATTACTTTGGCCGTATCAGAAAGCCCCGGCACCCCTGGCCTGAACCGGCATGAATCCCGCACATAAAGATCCACCCGGACACCGGCCTGACAGGCTCGATACAGACTTTTAACAATATCACCATCATCAAGGGCATTCATCTTAAACTGAATCAATCCCCCGCCTTTTTCCTTATGCACAGCGATCTCCCGCTCAATTTTTTCAAGCAGAGAGCGTTTCAGCAGCTTGGGTGCAGGCAACAATTTTTTATAGGTCCGTTTGGGAGAAAAACCTGTGGTCAAATAGTTAAACAGCTCGGTCAGGTCCTGACCTATGGCATCATCACTGGTGAACAAACCAAGATCACTATAGAGACGAGCCGTGTCTGTGTGGTAGTTGCCGGTGCCGATATGCACATAGCGCCGAATGCCGTTGTAATCACGCCGCACCACCAGAATCACCTTGCAGTGGGTCTTGAGTCCCACCACACCATAGGTCACATGGATGCCAGCCTCCTCCATCCTCTCTGCAATCCTCAGGTTGGCAGCCTCATCAAAACGGGCCTTCAGTTCCACCACCACTGCCACCTGCTTGCCGTTTTCGGCCGCCCTCACCAATGACTCAATCAGCCGCCCCTCCTTTGAGGTCCGATAGAGTGTCATCTTGATGGCGCAGACCTTGGGATCATCAGCAGCTTCATTCAGAAACCGCTCAACCGAGCTGGCAAAGGACTGGTACGGATGTTTTACCAGAAAATCACCGCTGTTACGGATAATGTGGAAGATGTTGCGGGATGACATCAACTGAGGATGATCTTCTGGATGATGAGGCGGATCATGCAGCTTGGGATGATTCAGGCGAGCGATCTCAAACAGATCTCGCATCCCCAGCATCTCTGACACTTCAAACACATCACTGGCCTCATCAAGGTCCAACTCAGCTGCCAAACGTCCTTTATGCACAGGGTCCATGCCTGACACAACCTCAAGCCGTACAATCGGGGCAAAGCGACGTTCCTGCAGCTCAGACTCAATCATAGCTACCAGATCATCAGCTTTTTCTTCATCTTTCTCTGTATTGGCATTGCGGGTTACCCGGAAAAACTCGCAGGAAACCACCTTCATGCCTGGAAACAGCATATCAAGATTTGCTGCCATCACCTCTTCAAGCGGCACAAAGCGATCACCTTTACCTACCCTCATAAAGCGAGCTACACCGGTGCCAAGCGGCACCTTCACCCGTGCCAGCGAAACATCTTTTTCACGGAGGTAACGAACCGTTACCAGCAGGTTAAGCGAAAGATTGGATACAAAGGGAAAGGGATGCGCCGGATCAATGGATTGAGGGGTCAGAAGGGGATAAATGTCACGGGCATACAGCTCACGCAACCCCTTTTTCTCACGGCTGGCAAGATCTTTCCACCCCACAACTTCGATACCCTTGTCATCCAGCAGTTTCATCAACTGCCTGAACAAGGCAGCCTTCTCAGTCACCAAGGTACGCACCTGTGTATGGCACTCCTGCAACTGCTGGCGGGGAGTACGTCCGTCAATGGTCAGCTCTTGCACACCTGCTGCAAGCTGCTGTTTCAGACCGCCAATCCGCTTCATAAAAAATTCATCCAGATTAGCGCCGACTATGGCCAGAAACTTTACCCGTTCCAGAAGAGGGGTTCGGGTATCTGACACCTCGCTCATCACCCGCCGGTTAAAGGACAGCCAGGTCAGCTCACGGTTCAGATACCATTGGCTATCATCCAGATCAAAAGACAGGACTTCCGCACCCTTGCTTTGTTCCTTATCAGTCTGCGGCACCGCTTTTACGGCTCGACGTTGCGGCTGAGCCGTTTTTTTTACCGGAACTGCTTCTTCAGCCTGTTGCGCCTGTTCCATCTTCTTCCCCTTATGTTTAACAAGCTTGCGAGCAGCAGTCACATGCCACCTCCCAATGGTTATACTCTGATTTTATTCTACACCACTGTTACAATCATGCAACAAACAGACTGACAGTTGAGCCTCGTGCAAAATGTTATGAGGAAGGCCGGATATAAGGCGCACGGCGCGCAGCGACTGAGACATAACATCCAGTTAGGCGAAAAAGCGAGCACCGCGCAACGCAGTAGACGGCCTCCGCAATAGTTTTGCACGAGGCTCAGTTTGTACGGTTGCCACTAATCTGGTTCTGTGGTACATCAGCTACCCCATGTCACAGCTCAATCCAGAACAATTCATTGCCGTACACCATACTGAAGGCCCTTTGCTGGTGCTGGCCGGCGCCGGTTCGGGCAAGACCCAGGTCATTACCAGCCGGATAGTCCATCTGCTGCAAAAACTGAACATACCGGCAGAGCAGATACTTGCTGTAACCTTCACCAACAAGGCAGCCAAAGAAATGCAGGAACGGGTCAAGCGTGCTGCAGGCAACAAGGCAGAAGGGATGCTGATCAGCACCTTTCACTCCCTGGGGGTCCGCATCCTGCGCCGCGACATCCGCAGGCTTGGCTACAAACCAAACTTCACCATCTACAGCGATAGTGATCAGTCTGGTGTGGTACGTCAGGCCCTTTCAGACCTGAACATAGACACCAAACAGTTTCAACCGGATATGGTGCGCTGGCAGATTTCCATGGCCAAAAACCGCCTGATTGCGCCGGACCAGTATCCCAAACTATCAACCAATCCGCTTGAGCAGGTTACTGCAGCCGTCTATCCCCGCTACCAGAAGTTACTGCGGGCCTACAACGCCATTGATTTTGATGACATCATCATGCTGACGGTACAGATGCTGGTAGAACTGCCTGAGGTCCGTAAGCACTGGCAAGAACGCTTCCGTTATATCATGGTGGATGAATATCAGGACACCAATGCCGGTCAGTACCAATTGATCTCATTGCTTGCTCAAGGACATGGCAACCTCTGCGTGGTGGGTGATGATGATCAGGCCATCTACGGCTGGCGCGGTGCAGATATCACCAACATCCTCAACTTCTCTTCAGAACGCACCAGCTGCAAGGTGGTTAAGCTGGAACAGAACTACCGCTCTACCGGCACCATCCTAAACGCGGCAAACACAGTGATCCGCAATAACAGCAAGCGTAGTGACAAGGCACTCTGGACCGCTTCAGGCAGTGGAGAGCTAATCAACCTGCTGGTGGCCGATACCGATGACGAAGAGGCCCGTCAGGTGGTGGAACAACTCCAGTTAGCCCAGTATCGCAACAAACACCCTTGGAAAGACTTTGCCATCCTGTACCGTTCCAATGCCCAGAGCCGGGCCTTTGAAGAGGCATTACGGATGGAGGAAGTGCCGTACATACTGGTGGGTGGTCAAAAATTCTTTGAGCGCAAGGAAGTCAAAGATTCCCTCTCCTATCTGGCGGTGCTGGCCAATCCCCGGGATGAGGCCGCCCTGGTCAGAACCATCAATTTCCCCAGACGGGGAATCGGCGGCACCAGCCTGCTACGCCTGCAGCAATGGTCGTTAGAACACAATCTGTCGCTGTACGAAACCCTGGGCATGGCTGACCAGATTGAAGGCTTAAGCGAAGCGACCCGCAAGGCGATCAACAGTTTTCACGCCATGATAAGGCAGGAGCTGGCCAGCTTTACTGGCAGCAACATGGCATCACAGGCAACAGCCCTGTTCAAGCGTCTGGGAATCAATCAGGAACTGTATTGCACCATTGACAACCCGGTGCAGGCCCGGAAACGGACTGAGAATATTGAACAGGTTATCAATGCCCTGGCCAGTTTTGAAGAACGCAATCCGACTGCAGGGCTGGCAGATTTTCTTGAGCGGATTGCATTATTGGAGGACAACCGGCGGGAGACCGACAATGATCAGCCCCAGGATGCGGTCACGTTGATGTCGCTGCATGCCAGCAAAGGCCTGGAGTTTCCTCAGGTCTTTCTGGTTGGCCTGGAGGAAGGGCTGCTACCCCACCACCGCTCCATTGATGAAGACCCGGAGGTAGCTGAAGAGCGCCGTCCCTGCTACGTGGGGATCACCCGCGCCAGAGAACGGTTAACCATTTCTCACTGCCTGAGACGCCGTAAATACGGGACCTGGGAAGAGCGCCAACCCAGCCGCTTTCTGGCTGAAATTCCTGCGGAACTATTTGATGGAAATAGTACAAAAGAACAGGAAGCAGAACCGGTTGATATGGGTCTGGA
>NZ_JAOTRZ010000090.1 GCF_030247655.1 Trichlorobacter sp.
ACTTTATCCTCTCCCGTCTGGCTGATTTCCTGAACGGTGTAGAAGCCGGAAAACATCCCGGCTTGAAGCTGCTCAGAAAGGTACTGATTATACCGGCGGTCAACGTTCTGGGAGTTAACCTGCGTTGCCGCACCTGGCCCTTTGATAAAAGCGACATGAACCGGATGTTTCCCGGCAATGTCAGCGGCGAGACCACCCAGCGGATCGCCCTGGCGGTTCTTGATGCGACAAAAAAAGCCGAATACCGGGTTGATTTGCATACCGCAGGTACGGATTTTGAAGAGCTGCCCCAGGTCCGGCTATACAGTCCCACTGATGCACAGCGGGAAGCAGCCTGTTTTTTCGGCCTGCAGGCGATCATGGAGCGCAGCATCTCACCGGTCTTCACCACCACCCTGATGCATGCCTGGCAGGTCTGGCCCGGTCAGAGCTTTCTGTTGCGGGTTGGTCAGGGCGGTACCGTCCAGCTTGGTCACTGCCAGCGGGTCTTCAGGGGGCTGGTTTCGCTTCTGGGCAGAGTCGGTATACTGGAAGGCGTTTCACTGGCTGATGGAGATGAAGAGCCGTGCCTGTTCAAGCAGGGAGGCTCAAAACGGCTCTACGCCAGCAAGGCCGGCACCTTTGTTTCAGACCGGCAGGTGGGGCGCTGGGTAAGTAAAGGACAGGAGCTGGGGTATATTTACGACAGTTTTGAAGGGAATATTATTGAAAAGGTAGTTGCACCGGATAGCGGGCTGCTAACCGGTATCCGCCGACATCCTCTACTGTTTGAGGGAGATCTGCTGCTGCGGATCAATCCGAAGCTATAATTACAGTTTTTCAGTCCCCAGAGACAAAACGGGCGCCCTGATTTTTCAGAGCGCCTGTTCTGCTTCACATACTATGTACGTTACTATGCTTGAGCGCTAAAGCTCCCCGGTTGACGAAGATTGGGGTTAGGATTTGAGTTGCCACCATTGTTATTGCTTGTGCTGCTTTGAGTGTCCTCAGGCTTGCTGTTGTTTGTACCACCGGTCATCTGCAGCGCCTGTTGCGAGATGGTCACCGTATCGGTCTGAGCGGCCTTGGCCGGTTTCTGGGCATCCTGACTACCTTGCTGGATTGCCCCTGCTTGTGTCTCTGTTGTCTTTGCAGACGGGTTAACATACGGGCTGTTGGTTGCTAAACTGTTGGGCGATATCTGACTGATTGACATGATAACCACCTCCTTCTTAAGCGGTTGTTGATACAGTTGGTTTGCTGCTACTCATACCTTGTGAACTTTGCAAACTCTGCTTGTCAGCGTATGAGATATTTAATGGTGTCGGAATAATCATTCGTAATATCTCACGATACAATGCCGGTGAACTCTCCTTCAGCAGCTTTAATTCTTCACTGTTTCCCATATAGGGCGGATAGCTCTTGGTTGCTGCCTTATATGGTTTTTTTTCTTCTGTCTCCGCTGCGACCTGCTGCTTTACAGCCTCTTGTTTAACCGCTTCCTGCTTGATTTCAGACTTTTGTTCGTGCTGCTGAATCAGGGCCTTGCTCATATCCAAAGCAGTACTTGATAGTGTTACAGAGTCCTGAGACGAAGCCTGGCTGTTGCTGCTCGTTGACGGTTTGGTGGTCGGTGTAGACGGAGTCGGCTGCGTAGAGGGGGCCTCGCTCTTGACAGGAACAGCGGGCAGATCAGGCATTGAAGGCGTTATGTTTGTGGTTACCGGGGTTACCATGGCACTCACCCACAGAATTCAGTACGTTCTTAGTTATTATCCTATGCTCTTTGCACCTGTAAATCAAGAGAGTTATTAACAAGATCAGAGCGTTTGAAGAGCCCCATACGCACAGCTTTTTTGCAGCAAATCAACAAACTGTATATTTCATCGGCAACTCGAGCTGGTGACAAGCTTGCACGACACGACGAATTGACTCGTTTTTTAGCAAAAACAGGCAATTGCGCTGTTGGCACGCCCAGTGCAAAGTCAGGTCACGGGCAGCAACGATGCCGCCTGTTGCGAGGTTACTATGGCAAAACCTGATTGGTACGATACTGACAATTGTGAGACCCATGATAAGGGGGCTCCTAAGTTCTGTAAAAAGTCTGAACCGGGTGAAGGGACTGAACGTTCCTGTGCCTATGATGGCGCCAGGGTGGTGCTGATGCCGGTGACCGATGCGATCCACCTGGTGCATGGCCCGATCGCCTGCGCCGGTAACTCCTGGGACAACCGGGGGGCACGTTCATCGGATTCACAGCTGTACCGTCGCGGCTTCACCACCGAGATGCTGGAAAATGACGTGATCTTTGGTGGCGAAAAGAAGCTGTACAAGGCGATTATTGATCTGGCTGGTCGCTACCCTGAAGCCAAGGGGATGTTCGTCTACGCCACCTGCGTCACCGCCATGACCGGTGATGATATTGAATCTGTCTGCACGGCAGCCCAGGAAAAAGTCAACATACCGCTGGTGCCGGTCAACACCCCCGGTTTCATCGGCGATAAAAATATCGGCAACCGTCTGGCTGGTGAAATCTTATTCAAAAAAGTTATCGGCACCGCAGAGCCACCACTGCTGGGTGAATATCCGATTAACCTGATCGGCGAATACAACATCGCCGGAGACCTGTGGGGCATGCTTCCGCTGTTTGACCGGCTGGGGATCCAGATCCTCTCCTGCTTCTCCGGTGATGCCAAGTTTGAGGAGCTGCGCTACGCCCACCGGGCCAAGCTGAACATCATCATCTGCTCCAAGAGCCTGACCAACCTGGCCAAGAAGATGCAGAAGACCTACGGCATGCCGTACCTGGAAGAATCGTTCTACGGCCTGACTGATATTGCCAAGGCGCTGCGTAACATTGCCATTGCACTGGACGATGCCGTTAACGGTCTTGAAAAGCGGATCATGCAGGATCGGGTTGAGCAGTTGCTGGAAGAAGAAGAGACAAAATGCCGCGAGCGGCTGGCCCCCTACCGGGCCCGACTGGAAGGCAAACGGGCAGTATTGTTCACTGGCGGGGTCAAGACCTGGTCCATGGTCAATGCCCTGCGGGAGCTGGGGGTTGAGATCCTGGCAGCTGGCACCCAGAACTCCACCCTGGAAGACTTTTACCGGATGAAGGCCTTGATGCACAAGGATGCCAAGATCATTGAGGACACCTCCACCGCCGGTCTGTTGGGAGTGATGAAAGAAAAGATGCCGGACCTGATTGTGGCCGGCGGCAAGACCAAGTTTCTGGCCTTAAAGACCAAGACTCCGTTCCTTGACATCAACCATGGCCGCTCCCACCCCTATGCTGGTTACGAGGGGATGGTTACCTTTGCGAAACAGCTTGATCTGACCGTTAACAACCCGATCTGGCCGCTACTGAACGCCCCTGAACCGTGGGAAGCCGACACAACAACTCTGGTGAACGCCGCCCGCAGCCATGCTGAAACCTATCTGACACAAGATCTGGCTGCATCGCGGGTGGCAGTGCCGAAAAAGGCTGCCACGGTTAACCCGCAGAAGAACTCGCCAGCCTTGGGCGCAACCCTGGCCTATCTGGGAATTGATCAGATGCTGGGCCTGCTGCACGGTGCCCAGGGCTGTTCAACGTTTATCCGACTGCAGCTCTCGCGGCACTTCAAGGAATCCATCGCCCTGAACGCCACCGCCATGAGCGAAGACAGCGCCATCTTTGGCGGTTGGGAAAACCTGAAAAAAGGGATTGGCCGGGTGATTGAGAAGTTTGGTCCCAAGGTGGTGGGGGTGATGACCTCCGGCCTGACCGAGACCATGGGGGATGATGTCCGCTCTGCCATCCACCAGTTCCGTGTAGAGCATCCAGAGCATGACCAGGTGCCGATTATCTGGGCCTCCACGCCGGATTACTGTGGCTCGCTGCAGGAAGGCTATGCCAACACGGTTGAGGCGATTCTGGCAACTCTGCCGGAGGCTGGCGAGACAATTCCTGATCAGGTCAATCTGATCCCCGGCGCCCAGCTGACCCCGGCGGATGTGGAAGAGTTGAAAGAGCTGATCGAATCATTCGGCCTGACCGTACTCTGTATCCCGGACATCGCCAATGCACTGGATGGACATATTGATGCCGATGTATCGCCCCTTTCCACCGGCGGCATCAGCGTTGAAAAGATCAAACAGGCTGGCCGCAGTAGCGCCACCCTCTATGTCGGTGACTCACTGGCCAAGGCAGCCAGCCAGCTGGAAGAACGGCTGGGCATCCCGGCTTACGGATTTACTTCTCTAACCGGCATGGCAGAGACCGACCGCTTCATGGCAGCCCTGGCAACCATCAGCGGCAGAGAGATACCGGAGAAACATCAACGCTGGAGATCACGTCTGGCTGATGCCATGGTGGACAGCCACTATCAGTTTGGCAACAAACAGGTGGCCATTGCCCTGGAAGCTGACCATTTGAAAGGGATGACCCGCTTTCTGGCAAGCATGGGGTGCCGGATACAGGCTGCCCTGGCAGCCACCCGCACTCGTGGCCTGGATAGCCTGCCCTGTGAGAACGTCTTTGTGGGGGATCTGGAAGATCTGGAAACCGCTGCAATTGGCGCAGACCTGCTGGTAGCCAACAGTAACGGCAGACAGGCAGCAGCCAAACTGAAGATCGGCGCCCATTTAAGAACTGGACTACCGGTATTTGACCGGCTGGGAGCGCACCAGAAGATGTGGGTTGGCTATCGCGGCACCCTGAATCTGGTCTTTGAAGTGGCGAACCTGTTCCAGGCCAATGCAAAAGAAGCTCAGAAGCTGGCGCATAACTAAAACTGAAGATTCGATCAGTGGCAGCAGAAAAGCCGCGTTACAGGCTAACGCGGCTTTTCTTGTGGCTATCCAATGACACTAATCCAGAGTGCCAACTCTTTTCATGTCGGCCCATCACCATTACTTACCCCGTACCAGTCAACCTTGCGGGTCAGATACATCACGGCTGCCAGCACCACAAACATGCCGACACTGCCGATCAGCAATGCATAATCCTCCTGCTGCAGGATGACATACAGGAAGCCATACAGAAAACTCATCAAGCCACCAATGGTCAGGGTTACCGGAACGGAGCGCAACACCGCCTTGGAATACAGACTGACCAACAAGGTTGAAGCGATGCCGGACACAAGATAAGCAACAGCGAAACTGCTGTGTTCTGAAACCGAAAGCAGCAGCACGTAGAAGAGACAGATGGCACAGCCGATCAGCAGGTACTGGATCGGGTGGACCCTGATTTTGTTGATGACCTCAGTAATAAAAAACGCGGTCAGGGTCAGAATTATAAACAGCACGGCATATTTTGCAGAACGCATGCTCTTCTGGTATTCATCCACCGGGTAAAACAGTTTGGTGCCAAAGGCAGATTCCAGCACCTTGTCATTACCGCCGCTCCATTGCTGCGGATAGCTGCGGTTCAGGTGCAGCACCTTCCAGGTTGCGTTGAAACCGTTGTCATTAATCACCCGCTCATCCGGCAGGAACGGGCCGATAAAGCTGGGGCTTTTCCAGCTAGAGGCAAGCTGAACCGTGGTGGTCTTGCCCAGTGGCAGGAACATGATCTGGCCGCTGCCGTTCAGGTTCAGGGATATCTGGAAACGGTACCGTTTTTTTGATGCGCTGACCGGCACCTTGCTGTTAATGCCGGATGTCATAATGGATTGCACACCAACCCCTGGATTGATCGGATACTGACCACCTTCCCAGACAAGCTGGCTATTTTCTTTCAGGCCGCGCAGGTCAGGCAACCCCACCGAGACAACCGCGCCATCCCAGATAATATCCCGTTCCGGTATGCCCAGTTCACCCAGGCCATCCGTGGTAAACTCCGCACCCACCTGCAATGCGGCATTGTAGACCACCACCTGATAAATACCGCGATAACGGGAATCCGGCTTGACCGTACCGTTTATCTGCAACTGCTCAGGCAGCAGATGGGCATACTCAATGACGGTAGAATGTTTACCCTTGTCATCGGTAACGTAGCTGCGATACGGGATGGTAAGCACCGGTCCGGCAATGGTCTGCTCCTTACCCCATTTACCACCCACATCAGCCACCACCTCTTTTCGGCGCATATCCCTTTCATGAATAATACCTTTCACCATCTCCACCGGCACCAGCAGTGCCAGAACCAGTCCGCCAATAACCAGTAACTTGGTCATTGCTGACTGCCCAAAACGTGTTAACCTGCTTCCTTCGCTCATAGCACACCTCCATCCAGGATTTGTCTTAGAATCGCACACCGGTTTGCAGTGCAAATGAGCATTTGCAGGAGATTTCAGGGAAAATTAATGCAGAATTTGTGCAGGGACACTTGCATCATAGCTCTGCGTTGGGTACCCTCAGGAAAATGCCGATAAAGGAGCTGGTTGTGGCGGATGGCAAACTGATACTCTTGGTTGATGATGACCCCAATATTCTCCAGGTGGCCGGGTTTGCCCTGCAGAAAAGCGGTTTCCAGATCATGACTGCACAGGACGGCAATGAGGCGCTGGCACGGTTTCGCGCTGACAAGCCGGATCTGGTGCTGCTTGATGTCATGATGCCGGAACGTGACGGCACTGACCTCTGCAGAATCATCCGCAAGGAATCTGAGACGCCGGTGATATTCCTCAGCTCCATGAGTGATGAAATTGACAAGGTTGTGGGGCTTGAGCTGGGAGCTGATGACTACATTACCAAACCGTTCAGCCCCAGAGAGCTGGTGGCCCGGATCAAGACCGTGCTCAGACGCAGTGCTGCTCAGAGCAAGCCAGAAACGCCCATTATGTCTGACGTATTGTGTCAATATGGTTACCTGAAGCTTGATTCAGAAAGGTTTCAGGTTTTTTGGGAAAGCCGGGAGATTGCACTGACAGCCACAGAATTTTGCCTGCTGAGAATACTACTCTCCGTTCCCGGCAAGGTATTCAACCGTTCTGAACTGGTGGAGCGGGCCTACGGTGGTGAAACCTTTGTCAGCGACCGTACCGTCGATAGCCATATCCGGCATATCCGGGACAAATTCAGACCGTTTGATGCAGACCCGATTGAGACCCTGCATGGTATCGGTTACAAGCTTTCAGACTGTGGACAAGGCACAGCCAGATGACCTTTCGTCCCAGACTGCGTACCCTGCTGCTGGTCATCAATCTGATCATCCTGCTGTTGCCGCTGGGTGGCATCACCATGCTACGCCTGTACGAAAACGAGCTGGTGCGTCAGACCGAATCGGAGCTGATCGGCCAGACCGTACTGCTCTCCTCCGCTTTCAAAGAAGCCTACCGCAAGAGTGCCTTCATCAAGAAAGAACGCCTGCAACTCCCTGCCACAGAGGACGAAGAAGAAACAGAAGCAGCCCCACAGCTGATTGACACAACCCTTGCCCCCATAGCGCCGATCCTTGATTTGGCACAAGCCGTCATTCTACCGCCAGCACCGGCTCCAACTCCGGCTTCCCAGCCGGGAGATCCTGCTGCTGTAGCAGCTGCCAGCACCCTCAAACCGCTCCTGGCAACTGCACGGAAAAACCTGCTGGCCGGCACACGGATTGTTGACTTCCGCGGTACCATTGTGGCCAGCAGCAGCACTGACGAAGGCCAGTCCTTGAGTGGCTGGAGCGAAGTGGCACGGGCACTGGCCGGTGAAACCACCAGTCAGTTACGCATCCGCAACTCCAAATGGTCAACACCTGCCCTGGGCTCAATCAGCCGCGGTGCACGCATCCGTATCTTTGTGGCCCATCCGGTAATCCTGGACAACCGCATTATCGGCGCAGTGGTCATGTCCCGCACACCGCTTGAGGTAACCAAAGCGCTGTATTTGATCCGCTTTCATCTTCTGAAAACAGGGCTTGCCATCGGCAGCGTTGCGCTGCTGATCACCCTTTTGCTGGCCTATTATCTGAACAGGCCGCTAAAACGCCTGATTCAGCAGGCAGAGCTGGCACAAACCGGACACACCTTTGCCGCGGCCACTGAATCAGCCGGTATCAGAGAGTTTGACCAGCTTTCAGCCGCCCTTACCCGTATGGCAGGCACCATTGAGGCCCGCTCAGGTTATATCCGCAGCTTTGCGGCAACCGTCTCCCATGAATTCAAGACGCCGTTGACCTCCTTACGGGGAGCAATGGAGTTATTGCAGGAACATTATGACGGGATGAGTCAGGAAGAGCGGGAACGTTTTCTTACGATCATCCAGCAGGAAACCGGACGGCTGGAACAGTTGGTGAGCAGACTGCTGGAACTGGCCCGGGCCGATGCCTGCACACCGGGCAATGAACAGGCGCCGCTGCAAGAAATCCTCACACAGACCATTGCACAGTATCAGAGCAGGGGATTACGCATCACCCTGCACGGCGAAACCGGCACCACAACCGCCTGCATCGCCCCGGATCTGCTTGCCAGCATCTTTGCCAACATCTTTGGTAACGCGCTGATGCACAACGGGCCGGACACCACAATCACGGTAACCTTACGCCGCATTCAGCGCAGTGATGCTCCTGATCTGGCTGAGCTGCTCTTTGTTGATAATGGCAAGGGAATTTCAGCGGCAAATGCAGACAAGATCTTTAAACCGTTCTTCACCACAGCCCGCCAACAGGGAGGTAGCGGACTGGGCCTGTCGATTATCAGATCACTGCTGGAGGCCCATGGCGGGTCGATTGAACTTCAGCCTGTTGACAAGGGGGCGGCCTTCAGGGTGCTGCTACCGCTCTGCAAGGGATGAACAGGCCGGGAGAACACCGTCGGTTTTGGGCCGGTCATGGTCTGAATGCGTGTTGGACAACTTTTCTTATTTCCGCATTTCTGCATTAAACAGGCGTCGGAGCTGCAAATTAATCACTGTCCTGGTACTGGTGGTCGGTTCAGAACATTAATCACATCCGCAGCGATGAAAATTCGGTCCCTTTTTCGTTCAGAGTGCGGCGCTACGATCCCCTTCTCTCGCATCATGTTCAAAGCGGCATTTGCAGTCGGAAACGAGGTATTAAACGCCTCCTGGATTGAGCGGACCGTTACCACCGGGTGAGCAATGAGGTATTCAGGGAGTCGGTGTGGCAGGGCGTCGCTCCTGACGTTGCTCGTGCGTATGAGCGCCTTCCACTGATCAAGAAGAGCGGTCAGACGTTCCGCAGTTTGTATTGTCTCCCGTGCGGCCACCTGCACTCCCTCGGCGAAGAACCGGACCCACGGCACCCACTCTCCACGCAACTGCACTGCGCTCAGAGTATCGTAATATTCTTGCTGGTTTTCTTTGAGGAACCCGGCCAGGTAAACCGGCGGATAGCCTTCAGCGAACAGCACGAGCGGTAACAGGAGCCTGCCTACACGGCCATTGCCGTCTATGAAGGGGTGGATCGTTTCGAATTGCGCGTGGATTATTGCCAAACGGATGACGATGGATATCTCGGTTTGGTCTTCCTCTGACGGAACATAGCGCAGCAACTCTTCCAGGTCTGCAATGCACTCCCCAAGATATTCATGGGGGGGCGGGACGAATTTCGCATCGTAGATGTTTCTATGGCCGCCGATCCAGTTTTGTCTTTGCCGGAATTGACCGGGCGCGTCCTTGTAATCGGCCCCCTCCATAAGGTGACGGTGGAGCATCTCGATCAGTGTGCGATCCAGGGCGGCGGCCCCTCTGGTTTTCACCTGTTGCAGGCCGTAGTGCAATGCCTTGACGTAGTTAAAGGTCACCACCACGTCACGTGGAAGTCCGTCGTTGCTGCCGGTCGCTTCATACTCGAGAACCTGATCAACATCCGAGGACGTTCCCTCGATCTGGCTGCTCCGGACGGCCTCCCGACGGTCGAGCGTCCTCGTGGCAAGGTTTGGATTGGGGAGACGGGAGGTTGCAGCCTGCATTGCTCCAAGCTCCTCGTGGGCCCTAACTACATCGCCGAAAACTTCTTTCAGTCCCAGTGTGCGGGGGGCAGGAGGGGGCACAAGCGCAGAGGCACCCGGATACTCCTTCAGGGGAACAAGCAGCTTTTGCCGGTCGGGGCTTAAATCTGAAGTTTTCATGGCCACAATCCTTTAATAAGGTTCTACGTTATTAAAGGATAATATATTTACCTTTAACAGACAAGCGAGTTATTAAAGGATCTACCCGTAAGCGGACAAGGCAAAAGGTTTTGTTAAGCCTGGTTGGGTATGGGTTTCTGTGACAAAGCATGGTTTTTCATGTTCAGTGTTCGTTCAACGGCTTGGCAGTTGACCCGCTAGCCCAATCTTTTCGGGCGGGCGGTGTCAAACTGCCTGGCTGGGAAATCATTGTTTTTAATAATTTGGAATTTGGAGCTTTGACCACTCTGTTGCATTCAGAAAAACGTAGTGAAGCCTATGGGAAAAAGGCTTCACTACGTTTTTATCAGTTAAAATGTCTCGCGTCACTGAACTCTCCGGGGGTTAAACAACTGATTTATTTCCTTGTTTTATCTTTTTTAGGAGAACTATTTTCTACCGGATGTGCTTTTGGCAGAGTTTCTCTCTCAAGTAAAAAACCAAATTGAGATGGCAGACCAGTAATCATATGAGCAACATGCCAACCCTCATCATACATATTTTTTAGAGTTTTACCCTTGCATATTCCACCATCCATCGTTGAGGTATCCCCAACAAGATACGAAAAGCAAATTGCAACCTCCCGCTGACCAGCAAACGCACTTGACGCCATTAAAACTAACAGAAATGCCGTTGCCACTACCTTTTTCATAAACTCCTCCTGATAAGTTATATTGATCCCTCTCGGTCTAATGATTTCCTTTAATCCATGTAATTTTCATTTTTGTCGTCCAACTCGTACTTGACCGGTTCACGCGCGCACGCGCGTGAACCGGTCATCCTCCCAAACGGAACATTTCTTCAGGAAATATTTTCACTCGCTTGACAAGCCCAAGCTGAAGAGCTTTTACCAGATCGCAGATAGTGATTTTCTTTCCGTTCTTTGCGTTCTCTTGCGGCAGAAAGCACTTAGTACCTTGAAAATCCCGCATGCCAAGCAGGATTTTCAAGGTACCTTCACAGCATCTTCCGCAGAAACTGGCCAGTCCAGGAGCGGGTTACTTTTGCCACCTGTTCCGGCGTACCAACGGCAACCAGTTCGCCACCCCGATCGCCCCCTTCTGGGCCAAGATCAACAATCCAGTCGGCAGTCTTGATTACATCCGGGTTATGCTCAATGATGACAATGGTATTACCGCTATCCACCAGGCGGTGTAGCACATCCAGCAGTTTGGCAATATCGGCAAAATGCAGACCGGTGGTCGGTTCATCCAGGATGTAAATGGTGCGGC
>NZ_JAOTRZ010000091.1 GCF_030247655.1 Trichlorobacter sp.
GTGTCTATCAATGGGTGTTTGCACCACGGCTGCAAGACGCGATTGCAGCAAAAAAACTGGTTGACCCCAACGCCTATACTACCCTCTTTAACCAGCTTAAAAGTAATGCCCGACATAATCCCGCCATCTACAGCGTACCGAGCAAGACCGTCACCATAGGAAACATTACAATGGTGGTTCCTCCGGTTACCACCTTCTCCTCAACAGCGGTTGATATTGCTGCGGGCGCTTTTGACAGGGCGGTTGACGCCAACTGGAGCTCCTACGTGGTTACTACGGCCTTGGGAGAACTTTCCACCCAACGCAACGACTACAACAACCCCAACCAGCTCCGGTTTCTGGTTAACAGCGCTGGCGCAGAGTTTGAGACACTGCAACGAAGTAATCCCAATCTGAGGATTGATCAGAAACTGCCTGAATTGATTATTGGCCGCTGCACACGTGAGTTCAGCGAAACCAGAAAATTTGCCCATGTTGATCGCTGGATTACCAGCCATCAGGCCCAGGTGGTTCAGTTGGGCAACCCCAAGACAAACCGTGACTGGTGCGCCCAGTTGTGGGAACAGAACAAGCAGGCCTTTATTGCGCCGCTGCGCAGATATGCAGCCGATCACTACTGCCATGAAAGCGGCTCCGGCTTAAGCTGCAGCAGCCTGAACAACTATCAATCCTGTACCCGGCTGATGGGCCTGGTTCAGCAACAAGGGATCTGCACACCGACCAACCATGTCGGTCGTGAGGCAGCAACCATCATCAGCAGTGATCTGCAGCGTCGCGGTTCCCGCATCCCCTGCAGTATCAAAAATGACAGCCGCGGTATCTCACCGGCAACGGTTGATCTGGTCTGCAGCCGTCCAACACAGGGATATGCTTGCAGCACCACCTATCAAAGCATGTTTGCCGGTCTGCCGGTCAGGCTGGTAAATTGTATTGTTGAAGAACGTCCTGACTATACCGCTCAGAAAAACAGTTTTTACGCTACTGTCAAGAAGCTGCAACTGGGCAAACGGTTCCCGATCTCTCTTGATACAACTGATCCACTGATTGCCGTTGTGGATGCTTCCAAAGAAGAACTGATTTCAGCCCTGCAACAGTCCGGCGGGCAAACGTCAACTGACCCTGGCACAAGCCGTGCTGAGGCAGCACGTCTGATACATAATCTGCGTTACGAGTTTCAACTGAACCGCACCATTGATGGTGAAAATTCATCACTCTATCTACGCGCCAGGGGTGGTGTCACTCCAATAAGCTCTCAGCAATCAGGCAGCGTGCAACAGACCATCCAGACACCGGTCGACGGCTATCACACACCGGCACAGACCAACACCCCCGATCTTGGACCAGGATTTGATCGTCAAGGTGGATTTACCAATCCGGGTAATCCATACATGCAACAGCAGCAGTCCGGCATCGGAAACAGCGCCGGTCAGGCTGCACAGCAGGGCGGAGCTGCAGCCCAACAGGCCCATACCCGGACCATGGCTCCGCCGGTATCCGGCAAGCCTGATCTGGTTGCCCTGCCTCAATTGAGCATTGGCAGCAGTACCGCACAGTGGGGTGGTTCTGTTGTACTCTACGGCCAGCAACTGCAATCAGCAGGCAATGGTCTCTGTAGCACCAGCATCACCTATAGCGTGCAGAATAGTGGCACTGCTGCCTCTCCAGCCTTTACCAGTATGCTGCTGAATAACGCCGCAGCAAGTCGTCCTCTACCCCAGCAGTGGTCAGAACTGCCTCAGGGAACCAGCCAGAGCAAGACAGAACAGCTGCTGCTACGCCCCGGCCAGAACAGCCTGACCCTGTATCTGGACCAATCAGGCCAGTTGGATGAACTGAACAAAGCCAACAATCAGGTGCGGCTGCAGGTTATTCTTAATGGCACCTGTCAGCCACAGTATCAGCAGTACCAGCCACAACAGCCTGTACCACAACGTCAGCTGCCAACGGTACCGGCACGGCAGCCGGGCTTGATCCGTTGACAAGTGGCAATCTTATGTTACATACAATAAACACTACATATGAATACATGGGGGAATCTACATGAAACGAGTAGCACTTTTTACCTGTATGATGTTGCTGTTCAGTGTTGTTGCCTTTGCAGCCGGGCCAACCAAGACTGTATTTAAGTCATGGGCTGCTGCTGCCAAGCTGCCGGGTTACTCCTTTGGCGGTGAGGTGGAGGAAGATGACGGTCGTCCCGGCAATTACATGACAGGCTGGATGGCTGCCGATGGCGAAGTGATCGGCGTGCACCTGCACCCACTCAAAGAGTTTAAGAGTTTCCAGCAGACCATTAACCACCAAAAGCCTGAATCCTTCACCTATAAGGGAATGCCGGCCCTGTACACCAAAGCCACCGGCAACGGCCAGATTGCTATCAAGTATGAAAAATCAGGCAAAGTACTGTCCATCGGACATATGAAGGAAACCGGCAAACCCAAGGCAAAGACACGGGAAGATCTGGTAAAGCTGCTGGATCGCATGATGCCGGAAAAACTGCTGAAATAGCGGCACTACGCCGACAACGGCATTTACCACAAAACAACACACCACAAGGAGAATGAAAACATGCTTAACACTCACCGTATTATCCTGGCCGCTCTCATAACTCTCGGGCTTTCAAGCGCTGCCTGCGCAAGACCAACCGAAAAAATTACCATTACCATTGATAAGACTGTTGATCATGTTATTGACAGCGCCAAACCTTCCCGGAAGCCGGGTAAAGCGATTCAGGCCCCCAGCGGTGATATGGACGCCCATTTTATAAAGGCTGATGAGTATTTTGCCTCTACCCGTCCTTTAAGGACGAGCGGTGCATCAGATGTCGTTATTGCACGTATGATTACAGCTCCTTCTGAACAAACCAAAGACGAAGCACAATTTATGGACAGCTACAAGGGTGCAGAGTTCTGGACAAAAAACTACTGGAAGACCCGTATTGCAACACCGGAAGACTTGAAGATCGGAACCATTATACTTCACAAGGGGTTGTCCGGTGCCCACCACACCTATTTTACCCCGCGTGATCAGAAAGATGCCCGCAACTATCCCTGGAAGCTGACAAAAATCACTGACACCAGCGATCTGTTTAAAGGTGAAGTAACGGTAGCTGGCAACAAGAAAGTGAAAGTTGACGCCATCAGGGTTATTGAATAAGTGATTGCCCTATTCGTCAAGGCATCAATCCACGGCCAGAGAGATAGGTGACAGCATCTATTGAACTCTGGTGGAACGGATTCGTGTAGCAGAAACAAAGCCAGCGGCTGGCCGCTGGCTTTGTTTATTGAGGGATATAAACCACTGTACGGGCTTATGAAAGGATAGCTGAAAGCGACATATCCGGTTCTGCAGTTTTCTGCTGTGGTTATCTGACCGGCGCTTTAACCGGCGCAGGCCGGTTCTGCCCCTGTTTGTTAAGTGGGTTAGGCCGTTCCTGGGTCTCTTCACCGGGGTCCTCCCCGTATCCGGTAGCGGAGACTTTGTCCCGGCTGCTGGTTGATTTGGGTTTCTGTGCCGGTTTGGCCTTGATGGGGCTGGTGCTGATCCCGACCGGCTTCTGAGTCTGCGGCACAACCGGTCCTTCATGCTGGGCGCTAAACCCGTAAACTGGCACCAACAGCAGACAACAGCTAAAGAACAGTGTAGAGATACGCATGGGGATACTCCTTTCGCCAAATCTGTTTAATTCGGTAATAAACCGATCTGCCTCAACTCTACTGCTGGCCGGAACAGTTGTCAAATTTCCCCCTCCTTTCAGTTGTCTTGATGCAGGAGTACCGATGAGCAATCACAGAATAGTAGCCCTGTTCGTCAAACCCCCGATCCCTGGCCGGGTGAAGACCCGCCTGGCCAGGGATATCGGTGATCAGGCAGCATGTGACCTCTATCGCAGGCTGGCTGATCACACGATTCAACAGATACAGGCCAGCAGCATACCGCTGGCCTTGTTCTTTGATGGCTCTGATCCAGCTACTTTGCCGCCTGCATGGCTACAGGCATCACAGGTCTGTCTGCCTCAGCAGGGAAATGATCTGGGAGACCGGATGGCAGCAGCCTTCAGACACCTGTTTGCAGAACATGTGAAGCAAGCGGTTCTGATCGGCAGTGACATTCCCGGCATTGATGCTGCCTATCTGCAGCAGGCCTTTTATCTGCTGAATGATCACGCAATGGTGCTTGGTCCTGCCCTTGATGGCGGCTACTGCCTGATCGGGTTTAATCAGAACCATTTTGCAGAATCAATCTTTCAGAACATCCCCTGGAGCACTGAACACGTGCTTAATCTGACCCTGAATGCTGCAGCACAGGCTGGGCTGACAGTTGGCTTATTACCCACTTTGCGAGACATTGATACAGTTGAAGATCTGCAGTATCTCAATCCGGCAAAACTTCAGATTGACTGATCGTTGACAAAACAGGCCAAAGCCTGAATGATGGCTACCTCAGAGAAACCCAACAAGGAGCCACCATACATGTCCCAACCTGACCTGACCTGGAACACCGCCCTGCTCTACCCCGCCCCTGATTCAGCTGAACTTGAGGCGGATCTTGCCTCATTTGATCAGCTGGCTAACGACTTTCGTACTAAATACTTTGAGAAGATCGCCGGACTGGATGCTGCTTCAATACTTGCTTCACTGCAGGAATACGAGGCGATGCAGACCCGTATGGCCAAGCCGTTCTGCTATAGCCACCTGCTGTTTGCCTCTGATTCCGGTAATGAGACCCATCGCGCCCTTTCCCAACGTTGCTCAGAGCTGGGCAGCCGTCTGTCGCAGGCCTTGTTGTTCTTTGATCTGGAGCTGATGAACCTGCCGGATGATCTGTTTGCTCAGCTCTGCAACCTGCCGGATGCCGCACCTTTTGTTCACTTTCTTGAGGGTATCCGCAAGTTCAAGCCGTACACGTTACAGGAAAACGAAGAGCGTCTGCTGACCCGCAAAGACCTGACCGGCAGTAGTGCCTTTACCAAGCTGTTTGATGAGCTGTCTGCCTCACTAAAGTATCAGATGGAATTTGAAGGAGAACTGCAGGATTTCACCGGTGAAGAACTGCTCTCCCTTCTGCATCACCCATCAGCTGATGTCCGTTTCAGCGCCCAGACCTGTTTTCTGGAAAAACATGCTGAATCCGGCAATGCCCTGGTCTTTGGCACGGTCTTCAACACCATGACCCTGGATCATGGCCAGGAGATGGAACTGCGTGGCTACGGTTCAGCCATCCAGCCCACCAATATCGGTAATGAACTGACTGACGAGGCGGTGGAGCATCTGATGCAGACCACCGAAGCCAACTATGGTCTGGCCCAGGATTATTTCCGGTTGAAGGCCAAGATGCTGGGTATGGACAAAATCCGCAACTGCGATGTTTATGCACCGGTGGCAGAAGCACAGAAGAAGTATGAGTTTGATGAGGCCCGTGATCTGACGGTTGCCGCTTACCGTAATTTTGATCCGCAGTTTGGTGAGATTATCCAGGCCTTCTTTGACGAACGCCGGGTGGATGTGCTACCCCGCCAGGGAAAATCAGGCGGCGCCTTTGCCATGGGGATCTCTCCGGTTGATCCACCGTTTCTGCTGCTCAACTTCACCAATAACCTGCGTGATATCGCCACCATTGCCCATGAAGCCGGTCATGGCCTGCACTTCGTGCTATCCCAGAAACAAAACAGCCTTAACTACCATGCACCCCTGCCCTTGGCTGAGACCGCCTCGGTGTTTGGTGAGATGCTCTTGACCCGCATGTTGCTGGATACTGAAACAGATCCAGAAGTCCGTAAATCCCTGTTGTGCGCCAAGATTGAGGATATCATCGCCACCACCTTCCGCCAGACTGTGCTGACCCGATTTGAGATGCGGCTGCATGCTGAGCGCCAGAACGGGCTGCTCTCCAATGAGCGGATCAGTCAGCTCTGGCTTGAGGAAAACGGCAAACTGTTTGGTGATAGCGTTGAAATGATCCCGGCCTACGCCTGGGGTTGGTCCTACATCAGCCATTTTATTCACAGCCGCTTTTACTGTTACTCCTACACCTTTGCCGAGTTGATGGTGCTGGCTCTGTACCAACAGTATCGTGAAACCGGTGATGCCTTTAAACCAGGCTACCGGGCACTGCTTGAGTCAGGCGGCGCCCTGTCACCGGCCAACACAGCCAAGCTGGCCAGCATTGACATTGAATCAGCAGGGTTCTGGCAGAAGGGGTATGACTTTCTGGGTGAGCTGATTGAGGAGCTAAAAGGAATGGTGTGACAAAACAACAAACAAAATGTGCCAAGAAAGGGACGGACAACCGTCCCTTTTTATTTGCCCTCTCCTTGACTTACCTCCAAACCGTGTTTACCTCTTAGACAGATGCTGCACGCATGTATGAAAGGAAACACAATCATGGATATTAATCGTCTTACCCAAAAATCTCAGGAAGCCTTAGGAGCAGCTCAAGCCAAAGCAACATCATACGGCCATGTTGAGGTGGATGGAGAACATCTGCTCTGGGCCTTGCTGGATCAGGAAAATGGTCTGGTTCCCCGCATTCTTGCAAAAATGGATCTGGATGTTCCGAGCCTGCTCAAGGCCACCGAGGTTGAACTTGACCGCAGGGCACGGGTATCCGGACCTGGTGCAGAGCCGGGCAAGATCCATGTATCGCAACGCTTTTCCCGTTTATTGGTGGCTGCTGAGGCGGAAGCCAAACGACTGAAGGATGACTATATCTCGGTTGAACACCTGCTGATGGCCTTGATGGCTGAAGGGGAAAGCAGCGGTGCAGGCAAACTACTCAAACAGCACAACATTACCCAGGAACGGCTACTGGCTGCCCTGACTGAAGTGCGAGGCAATCAGCGAGTAACCTCGGCCAACCCGGAAGAGACCTATGAGGCGCTGGAGAAGTACGGTCGCGACCTGGTCAAGATGGCCCGTACTGACAAGCTGGACCCGGTTATTGGGCGTGATGAGGAGATCCGCCGGGTAATCCGAATCCTCTCTCGCAAGACCAAGAACAACCCGGTCTTGATTGGTGAACCTGGGGTAGGCAAAACCGCGGTGGTGGAAGGTTTGGCCCAACGGATCGTAAAAGGTGATGTGCCGGAAGGTCTGAAGGACAAGACCGTCTTTGCACTGGATATGGGTTCCCTGATCGCCGGCGCAAAGTACCGTGGCGAGTTTGAAGAACGCCTCAAGGCGGTTTTGAATGAGGTAAAACAGGCTGAAGGCCGGATTATTCTGTTTATTGATGAACTGCATACCATTGTGGGAGCGGGCAAGGCTGAAGGGGCCATGGATGCCGGTAATATGCTGAAACCGATGCTGGCCCGAGGTGAACTGCACTGCATCGGTGCCACTACCCTGGATGAGTATCGTCAGAACATAGAGAAAGATGCTGCCTTGGAGCGTCGTTTCCAGCCGGTACTGGTGGATCAGCCCACGGTGGAGGATACGGTCTCGATCCTGCGTGGCCTGAAAGAACGCTTTGAGGTACACCATGGGGTCAAGATCCAGGACAATGCCCTGGTGGCTGCCTCCACCCTCTCCCATCGCTATATTACTGAACGGTTCCTGCCGGACAAGGCGATTGACCTGGTAGATGAGGCCTGCGCCATGCTGCGCACTGAGATCGACTCGTTGCCGTCTGAATTGGACACCATCTCCCGGCGGGTAGTGCAGCTTGAGATAGAAGAGCAGGCGCTGAAGCATGAAAAGGATCAGGCCAGCCGCGAACGTCTGGAGGCGCTGCGTAAGGAACTGGTGGATGAGAAGGAAAAAGCCGATTCCATGCGGGCCCAGTACGATACGGAAAAAGTTGCGATCCAGCGGGTACAGGGCTTAAGAGAACAGATCGAGAAGACCCGCCGCGAGATTGATCAGGCAGAACGCTCCTACAATCTGGAACAGGCCTCCAAACTGAAATATTCTGAACTGCCTGGTCTTGAAACAGCTCTCAAGAATGAAGAGGCAGCTCTGAACAGTAAACAGGGTGGTCAGAAACTGCTGCGTGAAGAGGTAACCGAGGACGAGATTGCCGAGATCGTGGCCCATTGGACCGGGATACCGGTGACGCGGCTAATTGAGACGGAACGGGATAAACTGCTGAAACTTGATGAGATCCTGCACCAGCGGGTGGTGGGTCAGGATGAGGCGGTGCAGTTGGTGGCAGACGCCGTACTGCGGGCAAGATCCGGTATTAAGGACCCCAAACGGCCAATCGGCTCCTTTATATTCCTTGGACCCACCGGCGTTGGCAAGACCGAGCTGGCTCGCACCCTTGCTGAATCATTGTTCGATTCAGAAGAAAACATGGTGCGGATCGACATGTCTGAGTACATGGAGAAGTTTGCCGTATCCAGGCTGATTGGTGCCCCTCCCGGCTATGTGGGATATGAAGAAGGTGGACAGCTGACCGAGGCGGTACGCCGCAAACCATACTGTGTGCTGTTGTTCGATGAAATAGAAAAAGCCCACCCCGATGTTTTTAACATCCTGCTGCAGATTCTGGATGACGGACGGGTCACCGATAGTCACGGACGCACCGTAAGCTTCAAGAATACCGTAATTATAATGACTTCAAACATAGGTGCTCCACATCTACTTGAAGGCATCACCCCGGACGGCGACATCCGCGAGTCAGCCCGGATTGCAGTGATGAATGAGCTGAAGCATGCCTTCCGCCCAGAATTCCTGAACAGGGTGGATGATATCGTACTGTTCAAACCACTACATCTGGACGAAGTTACCAAAATCGCCAGCCTGCTTGCCAAACAGCTGGTGGAACGACTGAAGGAGCGCCGGATTAACCTGGAGATCAGTGACGAAGCCCTGAAACAGATCGCCAGGGCAGGCTATGATCCTGTCTACGGCGCCCGTCCCTTGAAACGCTATCTGCAGCGAGAGCTGGAGACAAAGGTTGCCAGGGCCATTATTGCCGGACAAGTGAGTGACGGTGGCACAATCAGCGTGAGACTTGAAGAAGGAAAGCTGGTCGTCAACTAAATGTAAGGAGGCTCGGTATGCAGTATGGTATCCGCTTATTTTTATCAGGGCTTTTTCTACTCAACGTAAGTATGTCAGCACAGGCTTATGAATCTATTCCCACAGAGATTACGGCGTATCTTCAAAAGAACAATCTTAAGCTGACTGACAAGGCTGAGGATGCACAAAAAGCCGGATACATTCTGGTAATGGGTACCGGAAAAGGCCCCAGACATACGGCGAAACGTGCTGCAACAGTAGCTGCCCAACGTGATATTGCTGCCATACTGGCAGAACTGCCAGGCAGACACGACACTGCAGTTAAACAGGTAGTAAAAACGCCGACTCATACCAAAAAAACGGTATCAGGCAAAGTCAAGCAGGCCAGCCCGGTTTTCAGCTTTTACCAAGCAGAACAGAAGACCAGCTACCTGCTCATGCGCAAAACGTTAACGAATCAGCGTTAATCCACCACGTCCAGACGTATACCAATCAAACAGAGGAGTCGCATGACTCCTCTGTTTGCATTTATGCAACATTGCAGACAGACCACTACTTGTTTGCATTTATGCAAACAGACACCCCGCCAACAATTTCATGTTTTACAAACAATATCAGAATCTTATACCGATATCAGATATTTTCATCTATTTTAACCATTAGCCACAACAAGCATATCATACTGGTTTTATTGTGTTTTCACAAATAGGCATGCTGTTTGCTAAACACTTATCATATTCGCATTAACATGCAACCAGGATTACAGGATGACGAACCAACCAATCTGCCCATTCTATGGAAAAAATGATGATTTCTGTGATGTCGGGTGTGGCTACATCTCACCCCACGACGTCAACATGATCATCCGCTACTGCAGTAAACGTTACTGTGAATGCGCAAAATACCAGGAATTGGCAGACCGTTATCCCCAGAGAGAGATGCTGCTGGTAGCTGCAGCCTGAAAGGAATTTCACCATGCTCTACATGTTATCGAGCAAGACAGACCCGGCAACGCTTTTGATAGTTCTTACAGTGACCATACTGTTTACAGTCATTACCTTTACAAAGGAGAAGAGACATGACCCAAAGAGAGCTTGAATTGATGCAGCGGATCGAGGAACTGGAACGTCACACCTGGCGTAACAGTTCAATCCTGCGGGCAGTTGCCATGGTTTCCTTCACCGCTATGGTAGGTATTATTGTTGCTGCAGGTGTCATTGGTGGCGGACATGGCAGTCATTGGTCCGGTCCGGCCTGGAACACCATGTGGCTGTATGGCCTGTTTGCCGCCAATGCGGTCTCAATGTTCTGGACCACTCACAAGGATTAGGAGGAGATCTGTCATGCCGATGAAATTATCCCACGCTGCACTGCTTCTGGTGGTCTGTGTTATCTGTGCCGCCTTCAATATGCGTATTTTCCAGGGTCTGGACGACATGATGGGCGAAAACTACTGGGTTGTTGACACCACCCAGGGTGATCATGGCTGGTATGCCATGGGTCTGCTGCCCCACCTCAAGACCGTTCCCAAGGATGTCGTTCGGGCTGCAAACACTGACGCAACCATAAAAGACAAGTTTATCATCTACGCGCAAAGCGGTGACTTTGCCGGTAACTCGGTCTATGGCATCTGCTTTGGCATCCCTTTGATCATGTACCTAATCTGGTTCGCCTTCATTCTTGGATTTCCTGATCGGGTTGACCCCTATCTACTACCACGAAGGATATTTACCCTTGCTGTTATTGTTGCCTGTTCAGTTATCGTCAACCTGTTCCTGATGCGAATTGCTGCTGACTTTATCCGCGACCCGATGGCCCGTATTGCCAATATCGCCGGTAACCACTCCTCATTATTGTTCCATAACGCCGGTATCTGGTTTGCCATCCTGTTCTCTGCCCTGGGCACTCACAATCACTCCTATAATGAAGCTCCAGCACCGGATAGCCGCAACTGGCAGACCCAGGCATCCGAAAAATTCAACTGGATGTTTACTCTTCTGGCTGTCGTAACTATCCTTGAGGTTGCCTTGGTAAAAAACAAGCTGGCCCTGCCAGACGCTGCGGTTGATTACTCTGTCTGGATTATCTGGGTTGTTATCTTCATGCGTATGTTCGGCTTCTCCCCAAAATACTGGGTCAAACGGGTTCCAGGCATCGCCACAATGGTTGTTGGCACCTTGTTGACTCTGCCTGTTTTCTAC
>NZ_JAOTRZ010000092.1 GCF_030247655.1 Trichlorobacter sp.
AGTTGAAGCGCGCTTTTTAACTGATTCCAAGTTTCAATTCAGAATGGGGATACTGTTTGACAAGCTGGGCAAGCGACCTGAATCCATTGCACGGATGAAGAAAGTGGTTGAGCTTAACCCCAAGGATGCCCAGGCTCATAATTTTCTTGGGTATACCTATGCTGAAATGGGGATCAATCTTGAAGAAGCCCTGGTGCATATCAAAAAGGCTCTGGAGGTTAGGCCGGATGATGGTTTCTTTATTGATAGTCTGGGGTGGGTCTACTATCAGATGAAACGCTACAATGATGCGATCCGTTATCTGGAACAGGCCACTGAACTGGTCCCTGATGATCCCACTATCCTTGAGCATCTGGGGGATGCCCACCATGCCCGTAAGGAAAACAAGCAGGCTCTGAAATACTACAAAAAGGCCAAGACGCTTGATCCCAAGAAAAAAGGACTGGATGAAAAAATCCGACGGATTATACGGGGAGAGCTGGAAGAAAAATGACCTTCATGAGAGGGACACTGCGTTGGCAGTATTGCATTATGGTTGTTTTTTTCAGCCTGCTATCCGCAGCCTGTACCGCAGAAAAGCCTGCTGCTCCTCACGTCGTCTCTGCTACTGCATCGCCAGCCTATGGTGATACCCTGGTGGAGGGTACCATAGGTGAGGCATCCACCTTGATCCCCATCCTGGCCTCTGACAGTGCCTCCCACAGTGTGGCCGGGCTTGTCTATAACGGCCTGATCAAATATGACAAAGACCTGAAGATTGTTGGTGATCTGGCTGAATCATATCAGGTCTCCCCTGACGGCCTGACCATTACCTTTAAGCTGCGGCGTAATGTAAGTTGGCACGATGGCAAACCGTTTACCTCCCGTGATGTACTCTATACCTACCGGGTTATCATTGATCCCAAGACCCCCACTGCCTATTCTGAAGATTTTAAGCAGGTAGCCGCAGTTACTACACCGGATGCCTCTACCGTGGTGGTACGCTATGCCAAACCCTATGCACCTGCCTTAGCGTCATGGGGAGTAGCCATCCTTCCTGCCCACCTGTTGGAAGGACAGGATATTACTAAGAGTCCGCTGGCTCGCAAGCCGGTTGGCACTGGACCATTTCGGTTTCAGGAGTGGGTGTCAGGCCAGAAGGTGGTGCTGGAGGCTAACAAGAACTACTTTGAGGGACGTCCCTTTCTTTATCGCTATGTCTTTCGCCTGATCCCTGATACCTCAACTATGTACATGGAGTTGAAGGCTGGCGGTGTTGACCAGATGGGGTTGACCCCGGTGCAGTTTGCCCGTCAAACTGATACCCCTCGCTTCAAGGCTGACTTTAATAAATATCGCTATCCCTCCAACGGCTATCTCTACCTTGGCTACAATCTGCGGCATCCCTTGTTTAAGGATGTCCGTGTCCGTCGCGCCATGACTGCAGCCATCAACAAGGATGAACTGATCCAGGGGGTGCTGTTCGGCATGGGGCAGAAAGCCAATGGTCCGATGATCCCTGGGCGATGGGCCCATAATCCCAACGTAAAAGATATCCCTTATGATCCGGTCTATGCCAGAAAGCTGTTGTCGGAGGCTGGCTGGAAGGTCGGGGCTGATGGTTTTTTACAGAAAGATGGCAAGCCGTTGCGCTTTACCATTCTGACCAATCAGGGCAACCAGCAGCGTCTGATGACCGCCCAGATCATCCAGCAGCGTTTGAAGCAGGTTGGCGTTGATGTGCGGATCAGAATTGTGGAATGGGCTGCTTTCCTGAAGGAGTTTATTGATAAGGGGAATTTTGAGGTGGTGCTGCTGGCCTGGATGACCTCACAGGACCCAGATATGTACGATATCTGGCACTCCAGCAAGACCAAGCCTGGCGAGTTGAACTTTATCGGCTACAATAATCCGGAGGTGGATCGCTTGCTGGAAGAGGGGCGTAGCACCTTTGATATTGAAAAGCGAAAGAAAGCCTATTTTCGTATCCAGGATATTTTGGCCGAAGAACAGCCCTACACCTTCCTCTATGTACCGGATGCCCTGCCGGTTGTTTCATCACGCATCAGAGGCATAGAGCCTGCTCCGGCCGGAATAGGGCATAACCTGATTAAATGGTATGTGCCAAAGCAGGAACAACGTTACTGACTACCCGAGCTGCCCGGTTTGTCGTAACGCCTCATACAGCACCACAGCCGCAGCGTTGGACAGGTTCAGGCTGCGTACCTGTCCCGGCATCGGGATGGTCAGGCAACGGTCAGGGTTGGCAGCCAGCAGCTCAGCTGGCAGGCCGGCTGTTTCCTTGCCAAAAACCAGGAAATCTCCGGATTGGTAGATATCAGCCCCATAACAGTTTCTGGCGACTTTGGTGCTTAGGTACCAGAAACGACCTTCCGGGTACTGTTGCTGTAACTGTTCCAAATTATCCCACTGCTTCAGATCCACTTTGTCCCAGTAATCAAGTCCGGCCCGTTTCAGGTAGCGGTCATCAATTGAAAATCCCAGTTTGCCGACTAAATGCAGGGTTACACCAGTGGCTGCACAAAGGCGTGCTATGTTGCCGGTGTTAGGTGGTATTTCAGGTTCTATTAGTACAATATTGAATGTTTGCATGGGTAATGTATACCTCAAGACAGTTTCAGTCCGCTTGCATTTTTTGCTGGTCAGGTCTAGGATGCACAAACTTGAATACAACAAACACGGGGATTATGACCATGAAAATTATTGTTACTGATGAGGTTGCTGATCAAGGGCTGGCATTGCTGAAGCAGGATCCACGTATCGAGATGGATGTTCGTCTTGGGTTGAAAAAGGAAGAACTGCTTGCCTTGATTGGTGATTATGAGGTGATCATTACCCGTAGTGGTACCACGGTTGATAAAGACCTGCTGGATGCGGCCAAGAGTCTTAAGATGGTTGCCCGGGCCGGTGTTGGTATTGATAACGTGGATGTGGACTATGCCAGTTCAAAAGGGGTGATTGTGGTGAATGCCCCCTTTGGCAATACAAACAGTGCCGCCGAACATACCATGGCACTGCTGATGGCAGCCTGCCGCAATGTAACCGTCGCCAATGCCTCGTTAAAGGCCGGTGAATGGAAACGTGCCCCTTTTACCGGGGTTGAACTGAAAGGCAAGACCGCTGGTGTAATAGGTCTGGGCAAGGTCGGTGGTCGTGTGGCTACCCGTTTGAAGGCCTTTGAGTGTGAGGTACTGGCCTGTGACCCGTATATTGCGGTCAAGCGGGCCCACGATCTTGGTGTTAAGCTGGTTTCCCATGATGAAATCTACAAAAATTGCGACATCATTACCGTCCATACCCCACTGACCGATGAAACCAAGGGGATGATCAATAGCCGCGAACTGGCCATGATGAAAGACGGCGTGATTGTGATGAACGTGGCCCGTGGCGGGATTATTGATGAACCTGCTTTGCTGGATGCCATGAACAGCGGTAAAATCGCCATTGCCGGTGTGGATGTCTGGAGTGAAGAACCACCCAGTACCGAGATCTTGAAGGCTCTGATTGCCCACCCAAAGGTAACGGTTACTCCACACCTTGGTGCAAATACTGCTGAAGCGCAAATCAACGTTGCGGTGGATGTCTCGAAAGAGATCCTGAACTATTTGGATGAAAAACCGCTGGAAAACGCAGTAAACATTCCCCGCTTTGATATGGCCTTGATGGATCAGATGCGTCCCTTCCTTAATCTGGTCAATGTGATGGCTGACTTCGGCATCCAACTACTGGATGGGCATCCAGAGAAGATTACCTTCAGTTATGCCGGTGCCATTGCCCATTATGACTGTTCACCTCTGACCGTGTGCGGTTTGGCAGCACTGTTGGGACGGGTGGTTGAGCAGGATGTCAACATGGTCAATGCCTCCCTGATTGCTGAGCAGATGGGGATTGTGGTTGAAGAGACCAAGACCACTTCAGCTGATGCCTTTTCTAACCTGATTACCCTGATAGCTGAAGGTGATGGCAAGCGCCGCACCATTGCCGGTGCCCTCTTTGAAGGGGCTCCCCGGATTGTCCGGCTGCGTGATTATGCCATGGATTTCACCCCGGAAGAGCACATGTTGCTGCTGCACTATGCCGACCGCCCAGGTATGATCGGCAAGATCGGCACTATCATGGGTAAGCATGAGATCAACATCGGCTCCATGAATCTGGGGCGTAGCGAGAAGAAGGGTGAGGCAATGGTGATTCTCTCTGTTGATTCAGCGGTTTCCCAGGCGGTGATTGAGGAAATTAAGCTGGCAACTGAGGCCACTTTTATCAGGGCGATTCATATGGCGTCGGTTAAAACTTCTCCTTGACCCTCTAGGCGTGGGGGTGGTAAAGTGCCTCACTTCTTTTCATATCTGCCTTTTAATCTAACCCCGTGAGGTTAACAAAGGTGCAACAGTTTCAGCCACATATTCAAGAGGGTCTTTCCGCGCACGGGCGGAGAGACCCTTTTTTATTCTCAAGGGAGGGTAGCTATGGCTGGTGAAACAATCAAGACCGTTATTCTCGACAACAGCGGCATCCGAAGAGCCTTAACCAGGATTTCCCATGAGCTTCTTGAAAAAAACAAGGGGCTCTCAGATGTGGTGCTGGTTGGTATTCAATCCGGTGGTGCCTATCTGGCTCGTGAGATATCCCTTTGCATGGAGATCATTGAAGGAGAGCGGGTACCGGTTGGTTCAATTGACATTACCCTGTACCGGGATGACTTCAAGCAGCAGGCCCCCCACAAATCAGTTGGCAAGACCGATATCTCCTTTTCTCTGGAAGGCAAGCGGGTGGTGCTGGTGGATGATGTGCTGTTTACCGGTCGTACCATCCGGGCTGCACTGGATGCCCTGATGGACCATGGCCGTCCGTGCTGCATACAACTGGCAGTGCTGATTGATCGCGGCCATCGTGAGCTGCCGATCAGGGCTGACTTTGTAGGGCGTAATGTCCCCACCAGTCTGAAGGAAAATGTAGAAGTCATTTTTGATGATCAACAGCAGCCGGTTGAAGTGGTTCTTGAAAAATAACAGGGGAGGGGCCATGGAATTCAAGCATAAGGATATTATTGCACTGCGTGACCTGGGCAAGGAAGAGATTGAGCTGTTGATCTCCACTGCTGAAAACATGCGCGAGGTGAACAGCCGCGACATCAAGAAGGTGCCTACCCTGCGGGGTAAGACCATCATCAACCTGTTCTACGAATCATCCACCCGTACCCGTACCTCGTTCGAGATCGCTGGTAAGCGTCTTTCAGCAGATACGGTCAATATTGCCCCTTCCAACAGCTCTGCCACCAAAGGGGAGACCCTGGCTGATACAGCCATGAACCTGCTGGCCATGAAACCGGACATCATTGTGATGCGTCATGCGGTCTCTGGTTCCCATTACTTCCTGTCCAAAAAGGTAGGTTGTTCCATTATTAATGCCGGTGATGGTGCCCACGAGCACCCTTCGCAGGGGTTGTTGGACATGCTGACCATCAAGGATAAGTTTGGCAGGCTGGATGGCCTTAAGGTGGCAATGGTGGGCGATATTACCCATAGCCGGGTGGCTCGCTCCGATATCCAGGGCCTGACTAAGATGGGTTCCTCCATCTATCTGGCCGGTCCTCCCACCATGATGCCTCCCGGTGTCGAGCGGCTGGGTAATGTTACAGTCTGCAACACCATGAAAGAGGCGATTCAGGATGCAGACGTCGTAATCATGCTGCGGATCCAGCAGGAGCGCCAGGGCAAGACCCTGATGCCCAATACCCGTGAGTATTCCCGTTATTTTGGCCTGAACCCTGAAAATGTGAAGTGGGCCAAGCCGGATGCCATGGTTATGCACCCTGGCCCGATCAACCGCGGGGTGGAGATGTCCTCCTATGTGGTGGATGGCAACCAGTCCCACATCCTGAAGCAGGTGGAGAACGGCGTCGCTGTCCGCATGTCCATGCTGTATCATGTCTGTGGTGGCGGCAATGTTGAGTAAAAACAATGGCACGCGGATGACGCTGATTAAGCTGATTTTTGCGGATAAAAGCGAAAAATAAAAATTTCCTGATTTTAAAATCCGTGCTAATCCGCCAAATCCACGTTATCCGTGGCCTATTATCATGGCTTTTATACAAAATTACTCTTTTGAGGTGACCATATGAATCTTCTTATCAAAGGCGGCAGAGTGATTGACCCCAGCCAGGGGATTGATGATACCCTTGATGTTGTGGTGGAAAACGGTCTGGTTAAAGAGATTGGCAAAGGTCTGGCGGCTCCCGGTGGTGCTGAGATTATTGATGCCACGGGAAAGTATGTAGTTCCTGGCCTGATAGACATGCATGTGCATCTGCGTGATCCAGGACTGGAGTATAAAGAAGATATCATCTCTGGCACCAAAGCTGCGGTTGCTGGCGGTTTTACCTCAGTCTGCTGCATGCCCAACACCAAGCCTGCCATTGATAATAAGGCGATCGCTTCCTATATCATCAACAAAGCCAAGTCAGACGGTTTCTGTAACGTGTTTCCCGTGGGAACCATTACCCAGGGGATGCATGGTGACCGTTTGGCAGAGATGGGTGAGCTGAAAGAGTCCGGCTGTGTGGCCGTGTCTGATGACGGCAAGCCGGTCAAGAACAGTGAACTGATGCGGCGCGCCCTGCAGTATGCAGCTGGTATTGGTATTATGGTCATCTCCCACGCAGAAGAGTTGGAGCTGGTGGGGGAAGGGGTGATGAATGAGGGCTTTACCTCAACCGAGCTTGGTCTGAAGGGGATTCCCCGGGTTGCTGAGGATATTGCCACTGCCCGTGAGATCATGCTGGCTGAATATGTTGGTGCGCCGATCCACATCGCCCATGTCTCCACCAAAGGTTCAGTACGGATTATCAGGGAGGCAAAGGCCCGTGGCGTCAAGGTAACCTGCGAGACCGCTCCCCACTACTTTACGCTGACCGATGATGCGGTACGGGGCTACAACACCAATGCCAAGATGAATCCACCCCTGCGTGAGGCAGATGATGTGGCAGCCATCAAGGCTGGTCTGAAAGACGGCACCATTGACTGCATAGCAACTGACCATGCCCCCCATCATCTGGATGAAAAGGATGTTGAGTTCAACGAGGCGATGAACGGTATTGTTGGTCTGGAAACCTCTTTGCCACTCTCTCTTAAACTGGTGGAGGAAGGGCTGCTGACACTTCCGCAATTAGTTGAAAAAATGAGTTGCAAGCCATCTGAATTATTGGATCTTGTCCGCGGATCATTGAAGGCTGGCTGTGTGGCTGATATCAGCGTGATTGACCCTGCAAAACAGTGGACAGTGACTGAAGCTAGTTTGGCCAGTAAGTCCAAAAATTCACCTTGGCTGGGTGAAACCATGGTTGGTGCTGCAGCCGCAACCATCGTGGCAGGCAAAGTCGTCTTTTCCGGTAGATAGTTTCTGTTTTTGAGAAGGTAATTTTTATGGGCTATCTTGAACCTGAAATAGGAAAAACAATGATTGATCAGGTGGTTGCGCAACTTACGCGTAGCTATACTCCTGAAAAAATCATTCTATTTGGTTCTTTGGCAGCCGGGACGGCATCTCAAGGCAGTGATATAGATCTATTGATCATTAAAAAAACAGATCAGAATCCCTGGCAGCGGATGCGGGAAGTTAGCAGGATGGTTGACCATTCAGTAGCCATAGACCTGTTGGTCTATACCCCTGAAGAACTGCAGGCCAGAATAGCCATGCATGATTTTTTTATTCTCGATATTTTAGAGCATGGCAAGGTGGTCTATGAACGCGGCGTATAAGGCTATTACGCAAGAATGGTTACAAAAAGCACAGAGTGACCTGCTTTTTGCGGAAGCCAGCCTGCGTGAATTTTCAGGTTTTTATTCTCAAATATGCATACTTTGCCACGATTCAGCAGAGAAATATCTGAAGGCTTTTTTAATTGCACAGGGTATTCGGCCAGAGCGTATTCATGACCTTATGGCACTTCTGCATGAATGCCTGAAAGCTGATGCAACATTGAATTTACTGGATATGGCATGCAGTATCCTGAATGAGTATTACATTCCACTCAAATATCCTTCTCACTATCCCGATGTTGTCCGCGAACAGTCTGCAGAAGCATTTGATGCTGCAAAGCTGATTCAGGCGGAAATTGAAAAGCGTATTTGCATCTAAAAAGGAGTTTATACGGTATGAAAGCAATTCTTGCGCTGGCTGACGGGCGCATCTTTGAAGGTAAATCATTTGGGGCTGGTGGTGAAGTAACTGGTGAAGTCGTCTTTAACACCGCCATGACCGGTTATCAGGAGGTGCTGACTGATCCTTCCTATAAGGGACAGATGGTCACTATGACCTACACCCAGATTGGCAACACCGGTATTAATCCAGAGGATATTGAGAGTCGTGGCCTGTTTCTGTCCGGCTTTATTGTCCGGGAGTATCTGGATTTCCCCTCCAACTTCCGTTCTAGCATGAGCCTTGATGCCTATCTGAAAGAGAACGGTGGTTGGTATCCATGGTTTGGATACCCGTGCCCTGACTCGCCATTTGCGGGATAAAGGTGCCCAGAACGGAATCATCTCCACTGTTGATTTTGACCACGCCTCGCTGGTGGCCAAGGCCAGGGCCATCCCCAGTATGGCCGGTCTTGATCTGGCTTCCGGTGTTTCCTGTGACAAGCCGTACCACTGGACTGAAGGTGCCTGGAAACTGGGGGAGGGCTATCCCCAGATTGATTCAAAGACCTTGAAATACAAGGTGGTGGCCTATGATTTTGGCATTAAGTACAACATCCTGCGGTGTCTGGTGGATGCCGGTTGTGATGTCACCGTAGTGCCAGCCACTTTCCCGGCAGAAGAGGCCTTGGCCATGAATCCTGACGGTATTTTCCTGTCCAACGGACCGGGCGATCCAGAGCCGTTGGTGGCTGTACAACAGGAGATCCGTAAGTTTGTGGGTAAGAAGCCGATCTTTGGTATCTGTCTGGGACACCAGCTGCTGGGTCTAGCATTGGGTGGTAAGACGGTCAAGCTGCCGTTCGGCAACCACGGTTCAAACCTGCCGGTCATGGATATGGCTACCCGCACGGTAGAAATTACCTCGCAGAATCACGGTTTTGCCGTTGATCTGGAGTCGCTGGGGGATGTGGCCTGCCTGGGCCATGAAAACCTGAATGACCAGACCGTTGAAGGTATCCGCCACTGCAATCTGCCGATCTTTTCGGTGCAGCACCACCCTGAGGCGTCACCTGGTCCCCATGATTCACAGTATCTGTTTGGACGGTTTGTGGAGATGATGGAGCAGAACAAGTAACCGGATGCTGTCGTACCACGCTCTTTATCAATCAGGAGAGTTATTGCTGCGGATTCGCGAGGCCTACCGCAGGCTGGCTGCCTGTGACCTCTGTCCCCACCAGTGTGGTGTGAACCGGATCAGGGGAGAACAGGGCAGGTGCCGGAGTGGATTTATGCCGCGTATCGCCTCTGCTAACCTGCACCGTGGGGAAGAACCACCGATCAGCGGCAGCAGAGGGTCAGGCACAATCTTCTTTTCTGGTTGTACGTTGCGTTGTCTGTTCTGCCAGAACTTTCCGATCAGCCAGCAGAATAATGGCGAGACCATCAGTACCTCAGAGCTGGCAAAACGTATGGTAGGACTGCAAAAACGGGGAGCTCACAACCTTAATCTGGTGACCCCTACCCATTGGTTACCACAGTTTCTGGCAGCGCTCTGGCTGGCTATTCCGCAGGGGTTCAACCTGCCGATAGTCTGGAACACCAGCGGGTACGAGACGGTTGAAGCTTTATCGTTATTGGATGGCGTGGTTTTGATCTATCTGCCGGACATGAAGTATGCTGATGATGCCCAGGCAATGGCGTTGTCAGGTGCCCCAGAGTATCCGGCAATCAACCGGATGGCGGTTCAGGAGATGCTACGCCAGGTAGGCCATCTACAGGTGGATGATGACGGCATCGCAACCCAGGGATTGATTATTCGCCATCTCGTTTTACCACAAGGGAAAGCAGGTACTGCAGAGACCCTGCCTTGGATTGCCGAGCATCTTGGTAGACAGACTCATATCGCCTTGATGAGCCAATACTTTCCAGCTTGGCAGGCAACAACCACGGCAGGGATTGATCGTGGGTTGGTCCATAACGAATATGACGTCGCAGTAGAGGCACTAGAAACAGTAGGTCTTGAAAATGGTTGGGTGCAGGAGTTGGAACCAGAGTGACCGGAGATGAGTGTTAATGCAAGAGCCACAAACAAGATCAGATGATACCCATATTTTAGAAAAATGCCGTGAAATCGAACTGCTTTCTAGAAAATTGTATCTTTTCTTTGCGGATTTCTATGCTGATGACGCAGATATCAAGGCATTGTGGATAAAAACAGCGGATGAAGAGCAGCATCATGCAGATCAGTTTACTCTGGCGTTGAAGATGAAAAAAAGTCTGGGCGCTACTTTAAGTATTGATGTGCAAAAGGTTGTTTTTGTTGTAGGAGAACTGGAAAAACTGATTAAAAGGTGTGAAGCAAATCCACCAAAACTTGTGGACGCGTTATCAATAGCCATAAAACTGGAAAATTATCTTGCAGATTTACATCTTGTCTGTGTTGCCTCATTTGAAGACCAAAGCTTCAAAAACATGTTTAGTGCAATGATGGCAGCTGATCAGCAGCATATTGCATGTTTAGAAGATGCACTTAACTCTATAAACAGTACTAAGTAAGGGCCGTATGAGGACTGTTGCCCTGCTGTTTATATCCAACATATTTATGACCTTTGCCTGGTATGCCCACTTAAAGAACCTGAGCAACCGTCACTGGTTTATTGCAGTCCTGGTCTCGTGGGGTATCGCATTTTTTGAATATCTGGTGCAGGTGCCGGCCAACCGGATCGGGTATCATGGCACATTCACCTTGGCACAGCTGAAGATCACCCAGGAAGTAATTACTCTGGCGGTGTTTATCCCGTTTGCCGTGTTATACATGGGGGTTCCACTGAAACTTGATTACCTCTGGGCTGGATGTTGTCTGGCCGGGGCCGTCTATTTTATATTTCGCTGAGTAAATGCGCTCTTTCGCCAATCTCGGCGTTTACCTTGACGAAACAATCGCATTTTCTAATTTTGCAAGGAGTTGTACATGCCTAAAAC
>NZ_JAOTRZ010000360.1 GCF_030247655.1 Trichlorobacter sp.
TTGCGTGGATAGCTGAACTCGCCAGTAAACGTGTAGTAGACTAGCTTTCCTAATTCTATCCAAATATCTGATGGCCAAAGAGGATGATCATAATGCTTACACTGGTAGTTGTCCCACAATTCTACATTTTTTTTTGACGTGGCAAGGGCAACGACATCCCTTCCCATATCACCAGCACCACCACACCGCTCCACTCGTTCGTAATTATCTCTCAGGGAGTCGGCCCATTCCAATACAAAGTCTTCCCACTGTGAATTGCTGAATAACTTTATCCGATCAATAGGTGCAACATATTGACCTGTGATCACACTACTTGCACTTACAGTAACAGGCTTCGGGCTAGGCAAGAGTTGGGTTGATGCCATACGGCCACCTCACTAACGTTCACACGACGCACATCAAGGTATACCTTCATGTCCTTTCGATGAATTAGGCCATGAATGCACCGCGCCCCCAACAATCAGAAAGTCAATAAATCTTATCAAATTTGCGTCATTCTCGCAAGCCACTTTAACATTTGCACTCCAGACGTTTAAATAGTTTTTCAAAAAATACACAGATGCAAAGCAAAAAACCTAATTTTTACTGTATTATCTATTGCCTACCTCTGTCAATCTATAGCATAATACCAAAAAATTATTGCAATTTTTATAAAACGCGGAAGGAGCTTCCTCCTCCCGCGTTCGCGATACCCAACTTACCCCAGACTCGGCAATAAGCCAACCGCCCGCTCCTTCTCTCCGACCATGTACTGGTAGTAAGTATCGGCAGTCATGGTGATTGTGGAGTGACCCATCAGCTTTGAAACAGCTGCCAAATCAGCCCCATTGGTCAGCATAGTGGTCGCATACAGATGCCGCAGATCATACATCCTTGTGGGGACTTTGATGCCAGCACGCTCAACTGCTGCCTGATATGCCTTGTTCATCCGCTCCACTGGCTTACCGTGATACTCGATCACATACCCTTGCTTCGACTCCTTTTGCTTCGCTTTCAACTTCTTAAGGAAATCAGAGGCAATAGGGATGGTCCGGTATGTCTTAGTCTTCGAAGCGTAAACCTTTATTGTACCCTTCACCCAGTCAATTTGACTGTACTTGATGGCAAAAAGCTCTGATACGCCTGGGCGCAGGCCTAGATTGAAGCACACCTCTATGGCCCAAGCAACATGCGTATCCGCGTGCTCCATGATCTTCTTGACATCTTTAAGCGTTATTTGAACCTCACGCGGACGCTCCTTCGTTTTCTTTCTGCCTTTGACAGGATTAACTGAACACAGGCCCATCGTAATGCCGAAATTGAACATCGCATTAAGATAGTCTGTGTATCGGTTAATAGTAATCATTGCCACAGGCTTACCCGTTTGGCTTTTGGCGTCTTGGTAATGCCGAATGAATGGCATGATGTCATTCGCATAAGACATACTGTCAACGACCTTGTTTCCCAACACCGGCAGGAATTGATTTTTGAAATGAGTCGATACGCTTTGTATATGACGTTCCGAACTTCCAGAAGCTTTGAGGTGGTCTACAAACTTTTCAGCAAGTTCCACCAAAGTAATGCCATGCTGAACAGGCTGCGCCGGCAACAACTGCTGAACGACAACCTGCGGAGGCATATAGACAGGTAC
>NZ_JAOTRZ010000093.1 GCF_030247655.1 Trichlorobacter sp.
TCATATAACAACTCCAAGTAAATTAGCAAATTACTAAACAGGACTTCTTATATCGTATTTGGCCGTCTGTCAACTACAGGCAGACATTTTATTACCACTAGAGCCTCTTGCAAAAGTGGCTCAGATGCTTTACTTCATCTCGTCACCCGCTGCAGATCAATAAATTGCTCTGCAGGCAATGGTTTACTAAAAAGATATCCCTGATAGAAGTTACAGCCCAAGCTGTGCAAGCAAGCACGTTGCTCCTCCCGCTCAACTCCCTCGGCTAGGAGCTTAAAGCCTAGGCTCTTTCCCATTTGCACAATGGTCGTGACAATTTTTACATCTTTGGCACCATCAGGCAGATCGTCTACAAAGGATTTATCCACCTTAAGCAGGTTCAGCGGGAAGTGTTTCAAATAGGCCAGCGAGGAGTATCCGGTGCCAAAGTCATCCAACGCCAATTGTACTCCCAAGCCCCGCAGGTCGTTTAGAAGTGCTATGGTTTCCTCTTCGTGTTGCATCAGAGCCGATTCGGTCAGCTCCAGCTCCAACAACTCAGGCGGATAGCCTGTTGCCTCCAGCGTCTGCTTTACCAGCGTCACCAATCCAGGTTGGTGAACCTGGGTTGGTGAGAGATTGACGGCCAGTGTGATGGGAGGAAGTCCTTGATCAAGCCACTGCCGTCCCTGCAGGCATGTCTGGCGCAGAATCCACGCACCCATCTGGATAATACAGCCGATCTCCTCGGCCAGCGGGATGAAGCGTATTGGTGAAACAAGACCCAGCACGGGGTTCTGCCACCGCATAAGCGCCTCTGCACCAATAATCCGCCCTGTGCCAGCATCTACTTGGGGCTGGTAGTAGACACGCAACTCTTCTTTCTCTACAGCCCGCCGTAGATAGTTACCTAGATTGACCCGCTCCCGAGCCTTTTCCGTCATTTCGTCATGGTAGTAAGCAAAGCGTCCGCGTCCCTGCTGTTTGGCCTGAAACAGGGCGGCATCGGCCTGCTGTAGTAGCTCTGTGGCAGTCTGACCATGATCCGGAAAGAGAGCAATGCCGATACTGACCCCGGTCTGTAGCTCAATGCCGGTATCAAGCTGGAACGGCTGCTGTAGCAACGCAAGGATGTCTTCAGCGATCAACGGTACAATCTCCGGCTGATCCAGTTCCTCCAGCAGCACAATGAATTCGTCACCTCCTAGGCGGCCCACCAGATCGCTGGAACGCAGCCGATCCCGCAGCCGTCTGGCAACAAGACGCAAGAGGGCATCTCCGGTTAGATGGCCGAAGCTGTCGTTAATATCCTTGAAGTTATCAAGGTCAAGACAGAGCAGGGCAACTGATTTCTCTCTACGTCGTGCCAGATCAATGGCTTGGCTCAAGTGGTTGCCGGACATCCGACGATTGGGCAAGTCAGTCAGGGGATCGTGCCATTCAAGGTAGTCAATCTGCTGCTGAGACTCTTTAACTCCACTGATATCGCTGAATACAGCAATATAGCGGCTGATCTCTCCCAGAGGTTCCTTGACCGCCGTGATGGAGAGCAGCTCAGGGTATATCTCACCATCCTTGCGTCGATTCCATATTTCCCCCTGCCAGCGGCCGATCTCCAGTAGGGAGCGCCACATAGTCTGATAAAAGGAGCGATCATGGCGGCCTGATTTTAGTAGACGCGGGTTTTGTCCCAAGAGTTCATCAGGTTGGTAGCCGGTAATCTCGCAGAAAGCGCGGTTGACGGAGATGATCCTTCCTTGGGTGTCCGTAACGCTGATCCCTTCACTGCTGTTGTCAAAGACCGTTGCAGCCAGCTCAAGCTGTTGCCGGTTAAGTAGATCAACTCTGTCCTGCTCAGCGACATCCAGGGCATAGGCCAGATCCTGCACCAGCTCATCAAGCAGCAGTTGTTCTGCCGTGTGGGTCAGGAGCTGGGAGTCTGTAGTATACAGAACCAGCAGGACAGGCATTGCCTGTGAAGGGTGAATCAGGTAAGAGGCAGCTGCACAAAAATTACACTCAGTCTGAAAGACATCGCATCCGCACCAAGAGTGCTCTTCTGCTGCTGTTGCACACAGGTCAGCAATACGGGGGACGATTATACGATTATTGGCAGGCGGGGGAATACTGCCGAGTTGCTGCAACCGTTCAAGGGAAACACCGGCTGACAGTGCCGGGAAAAATCTTCCCGCACCATCAGGCAGTCCAATCCAGGCGATATTAAAACTCTGATCTGCAACTAGAGTGGTACAGACCACCTGCAGCAGTTCCCTTGGTTCAACACGGTGTACCATCTGCTGATTTAGCTCCGAAAGGATGCGATAGAGTCGGGTCAGTCGTCCATTTTCCTGCTCAAGCTGTTTCTCCTTGGTCACTATCCTTCCAGACCCGACCGTTCCGATCAGCTGCCCGTGCTGATCAAAGAGCGGTGCCTTGTAGACATCCAGGTGCAAAAACTCGCTGCGGACATTGCCATACTCGTCAAAACGGCGAGCACAACGGTCTGTTAATACGACTTCATCAGAGTTAACGCATAGTTCACCAAAGGTATGCCAGTCATGGCGATCAGGATGCGACTCTCTTTCCCGTAAAGCAAAAAAGAGGTCATTTTTTCCAATAGGTTCCTGCGTATCATTTGCCATAAGTAAATTGTTGCACATTGCCTCGTTGGCAAATAGGTACACACCGTTTGTATCTTTGGCCCAGACCAAATCAGGCACGTTGTCAGAAATGATTTGCAATAACCGGCTAGAAGCCTGCTGTTGTTCCAGGGTAATTTGCAGTTCCTGCCCCAACTGCTGGCGTTCTGCGATCTCCTGTTCCAGTAAACGAGCCTGTTGATGCATATATTCCATTTGTCGAGAAAGCTGCTGCTGCTGCTGATCCAGATTGCTTACCATCCGGTTACAGCTTGTAGCTAGCAGCTTCACCTCCTGCGGTGCCGTTTCCATCGGCGCAAACAGGCGATCATCCCCCTCTTTTGTGGCAAGCTGTTCTAGGTGATCGCCAAATTTTTCCAGTGGACTGGTAACTGAACGGAGGGCTAGCCAGAAAAACGCCATACCGACCAATCCAACCATGGTGGTTATTAATAGAAACATGGCCGTAGCACGCCTTGCAGGTGCAAACGCCTCGTATTCTGGTATGTTGGACGCTAGGATCCAGGGGGCGTGCGTAATCTGCCTGAAACTGGATACCGCTGCCAGCCCGCGGGAGTTGACAGTTCTGCCGGTTCCCTCCCATCCGGTCAGAGCTTTGTCAAACAGTCTGTTTGCCCCTGGTGGTACATCCTGTTGCATGATACGTCTGGGGTCGGGATGCACCAGCATGGTGCGATCTTTGGCATATAGGTATAGGTAGCCACCGGTGCCGATACGGTGGCGAGCTATGGAGCCAATGACGTTGTCACCATCAAGGCGCAGCCCACCGGAGAGGATACCAACTACCCGACCGGTTTGATCTCGTACTGGGGCAGAAATCTGCACCACCGGGTGGTTGGAGGACTTGGTGGAGCGGAACGGCGTCGAAATGACAGAGCCATTTGCAGTGATCGCCTGTCTAAAAACGGGGTGCGCTGAAAAATCAAAGATGGTACGGTTTGGTTGGGGTGGCGTTTCGGCAATTAAATAGCCATCAGTGTCCAGTACCGCCAGGCCGTTGTCAAAGATATGGGTAATACCGGCCCGGTTTTCTAAAAAACGAAGTGCTGCTGTCCGGTTGTGTAATGCCTCAGGTGTCATAACTCCGGCAACCCCGGCAAGTTGCTTTTGAGCCAGTGAAAGCTTGCCGTCAATTTCAGTCTGAATGGCAGTCAACAGGGTTGCCTGCTGGGTCTCTATCTGGGAAGTCATGTTCCAACGGAAAAACGGCAGCATAACGGCTATAATGCTGATCAGCAGACAAAGCCCGCATACCAGCATCAAGAGGGCTAGACGCCCCCGAATTCCCATATTTCTAAGCCGTTCAGACGATTGTGTCATGCTAATGGCTCCAGTATGCCTTGTGCAGTAAAGAGTAGTAGTACGCCAAATCCCGCACACCCACGGATTGCCCGGCAGTGCCTAGGGGCGTGCTGATGGCATGACAATCAAGGTGTGCTAGGCCGACATCAACTTCTGTAGTATTCGTCCTTGTCTCATTGATCGTAATTGCAAAGTTGCTCCTGCCATCAAAGCCTCAACCGCTCTTTGAGTGTTTTCAGGCTGTTTAATGCCTGATCAAAATCAAACCGTTTCAGAGCCTCTGACAGTGACGTCATATCGCTATATCCCTGCAGTAGATGATGCGCAGCAAGCTTTTTTACCTGTTGGCGAGCCTGTACACTCTGCTGCTGTATCAGTCGTTCCAGTTTTTCAATCTGTTGGTCAAGCTCAACCGGGAATGTATAAACAGCACCTGTGGCTTCAGCAATCTCGGTTTTTGCCACACCAGTCTCACATTCTCCATTATTTTCCCGGTAGTGTTCAGGAAACAGTTCTTTCAGCAGGGCAACGAGTTTGTTGAGATCGAGCGGTTTTGGTAGAAAACCATCAAAACCGACAGCAAGCAGGTGGTCGCGGGTGTGGTTAAGCGCATGGGCAGTCAGGGCAATGATCGGGATATGACCACCACGTTCCTGCTCTATCTCCCTTATGGCGACAAGCGCCCCTTCTCCACTCATGACAGGCATCTGAATATCCATCAGAATCAGATCAAATGAACCGTTACGGATCTGCTCAACGGCAGCTTTGCCATCCTCTACCTCGCATGTCTGATGACCGAGCTTTCTTAGTAGCCTGACCATAAGCAGACGATTAATGGCATTATCTTCTGCCACCAGCACCTTCAAGGGGGCGTGTGCCTGATCCGCCAGAACAGCTACTCTATCAACCTCTAATACACTTGTACTCTCTGTTATCTGGAAGGGGAGAGTGATCTGGAAGGTTGAACCGACTCCTTCGCTGCTTTCAACCTCGACGCCCCCCCCCATCAGCTCCGCAAGGCGGGAAACGATGGTCAAGCCCAGCCCGGTGCCCCCAAATCTGCGAGTAGTGGAGTAGTCTGCCTGGGTAAACGGGTCAAAGATTGTTTTCAATGCCTGGGGATTGATACCGATGCCGGTATCGGTGATGCTGATCCTGAACAGCGCACTGGTGTCATGGCGTTCAAGGCAGGCTGCAGTCAGTGTAATGCCACCCCGCGAGGTGAATTTAATGGCGTTACCCAGGATATTGAGCAGTATCTGCTTCAGTCGGAGCTGGTCGCCAACCAGCAAATCCGGCAGCTCAGCGGGTATATTTGAGGTAAAGGTAAGCCCCTTTTTATAGATTAACCCAATCTGGGTTTTGACAAGATCGCTGATGCAGCGGCGCAGGCTGAATTCTGACTGTTCCAGTTCAATTTTGCCGGCTTCGACTTTAGAGAGATCAAGGATGTCGTTGATCAGGGAGAGCAAATTGTCCGATGACTCCGAGATGGCGTCCAGGTATTCCTTCTGCTCTCCGGTCAATTCGGTATACTCAAGAAGCTGCTGCATGCCGATAATGCCGTTCATCGGGGTGCGGATCTCATGGCTCATGTTGGCGAGGAATTCGCTCTTGGCAATATTGGCAGCGTCGGCAGCGTCTTTGGCTTCAACCAGAGAGCACTCCAGCTCCTTACGTTCTGTTATGTCATATGCCAGATAGACACTGGCCTGGTAATTCCCATCAGAGTCAAAAATCGGGGAGGTTGAGACAATATAGTGCCCGCCAAATCGTTCAATGGGCAGATCAGCGACATGCCCCTGCATATCTTGCAGCGTCCTGGCCTGAGGGCAGTAATCAGGAGGACAATCGGCGTTATCAATACAGGCCATGCAGCTTGAGGCAAGGGCCTCGCTTCGTGTCATCTGCAGCTTTTGCAGGGCGGCCTTGTTGATCTGCCGTATCCGGTACTCACGATCGATGATCATGAGCGGATCTGGTATCGCATCAAAGGTAGCACTCCACTCATCTGCTCTTCGCTGGATCTCGTCGGCTGCCTGTTTGAGCCGGGTAATGTCCTGGAGTGTGCCCATCAGATAGTCAATCCGTCCGGACGAATCAAAATGTGGCTGGCCGCGCAATTCGCACCATTTTGTCACACCGCTTTGCGCACCGTGTACCTGAACCTGGATGGCAAATGATTCGCCGGTAGTACGTGAACGCTGCAGATGCTCCAGTACCAAGCTGCGCGATTCCGGTAGATAGCAATCAAGCGCTGTTTCCAGATCCGGTTTGTAATGCTGCGGCAATTCAATAATCGTATAGACCCCCTCAGTCCAGAGCAACCTGTTGTTTGCCGGATCAGCGCGCCAACCGCCGATCTGCCCCACCTGCTGGCTCTGGCTCAGGAAAAACTCACGTTCCTGGGCCTCCTCCAAAAGACGGAGGTTCTCCCTTTCTATTTGCTGCTGATCCTCCAGCATAGAGAGCGCACTTTTGCGCATACGGTCTGATTCAGCCAGCAGACGTTCGGCTTCGGCCTTTGAACGGCACAGTTCCTCTTCTGCATGTATCCGTTCAGTTAAATCCCGACTAACTCCGAACAGGGCCGGCTGTCCGTTCCATTGGCCGAGTACCATACGGGTCTCTACCGGGATCAGGCTGCCATCCGCACGCTGCAGAGGAACCGGACAAAAGTCGTTACTCCCCGCCAGCATTTCGCTGACATCTTTGGAAGCCTCTTTGCGGCGTTCCGGTGGATGAACCGTCAGCACGTTCCGCCCTACGAGGTCAGCCTCACAGTAGCCGAGGCGTTTGATGACTGTGCTGTTAACATGCTGGATATTACCTTCCGCATCAAGCACAAACAGAAAATCGTCAATGGTGTCAAACATGCCACGAAAATTGGCTTCATTGTGTTGAGATTCTTCACGCGTGCGGAGCAGTTCTTCCTTGTCCTTCCGATGAGCGGCCAGTTCGCGCATCAGGTTGAGGGTATTGGCGGAAAGTATGGAGTAAATTGACAGGATGATATTGATCAGGGCGCGTGTGGCTTCCTCTACCTGCTCTTTTGCATGGCTTTTTGCGGATTCAAGCGACAGCCCCTCCATACGCGACAGTACGACATAGGCCAGATAACGATCGCTTTCCAGAATATGGGACGCCAGCCAGCGGGCAAGAAAGCCGAGCGTTTCTTCGGCTACCGACGCTAGCGGCACCGAATCCCGAGAGGTCTTCAGGCGTAGAACCTCCTCGGTAAAACTGTTATGGAGAGCACAGTGCGCAGCTTCGGCGGCATCACTGGCAAGATGCTCCCGCCAGATCGCTTCCTCGCTGTCAAAGTGATAGACTGCATAATCGGCCAGTTCGTCAAAGATCCGATCAATCACTTCGGCACCGGTGCCAAAGGCAACATTGCTTGCCAGCAGGTTAAGCAACTCCACCAACCGCCGATGCTGCTGATCAACAAGGGGCAGACCGGTGTTGAAATTGTCATCCCATGGGAAGATGTCGATCTTTTTGTCCTGTGTTTCGTTTAATCTCTGGATGCCGTTCATGGCTTCACCTCTTCAGAGGCTGCACTGCCATAGCGTGGCGGTTCATGCAGCCGGGCCAGCAGTTCGTTGATCTGACCTTTCAGCTCGATGATCCGTTCCTCTCGCCCCAGCATCACCTCCTGCCAGCGGCGCAACTCCTCCAATTGGTCTGCTCTCTCCTTTTCGGCCTTCCTGCGTTCGGTGATGTCCTGTGCAAAGCCAACCGTACCAATGACTTTACCGTCAACCACAACCGGTGATTTGAAGGTTTCAATCCAGCTACGCCCGGCATCGGTTTCAAGCGGCTCTTCTACATGCTTGCTATGTCCTGAAGCCAACACCTCCCGATCGTCGGCACGATAGGCCTGGGCAAGATCATGGGGCCAGATATCCAGATCGCTAAGCCCCAGCAGTTCATCTACAGAGGCCCGGTTGCAGGCCTTGGCATACGGACGGTTGACGGCCAGAAGACGGCTCTCTGTATCTTTTAACCAGACAAGGCAGGGGAAGTTGTCCAGCAGCGCCCGCTGGTACTGTTCGCGCAACTTCAGTTCATAGTTAATCCGTTTCTGCTCGGTAATATCATCATAAACTCCCAGCACTCCGATGACATTGCCCTCGCTGTCTCGTAACGGCACCTTGGAAGTGCGCAACCAGATTTGCCTGCCATCAGGGGTGGTTTGTGGTTCCTCGAAGTTCACCCGTGATACGCCGGTTTCCATAATCATCTGGTCATCAGAGCGATAAAGTTCAGCCTGTTCAGCCCATCCCATCTCAAAATCATCCCTCCCGATCAGTTCGTCCGGGTCAGACTTACCGGCATCAATTGCAAAGAGGAGGTTACAACCAAGATAGCGCAAACTTGTATCCTTCCAGAAGATTCGAACCGGCGCCGTATGGATCACAGTTTGCAGCAGTGAGATCGCCTGGTTACGCTCTGTTTCATGGCGCTGGCGCTCGGTAATGTCTTCAAACGTCCAAACGCTCCCTTTTGCGGGATGTTCCGGATAAAGCGCCATTCCCTGAAGCCTGATCCAGATGAGGCTGCCATCCTTGCGGCGCATCTGAAGCTCGGTGTGGTAAGTTAAACCAGAGGAAAGCAGAGGGTAGGCATCACTACCCAGCTGTTCATATGACTCTGTAGTAGGGTAAAGTTTCCTTGTATCGACATCCTGAAGTTCTAATGGCTCATAGCCGAACATCCTGCACATCGCCGGGTTCACCCAGAGCACGGTACGTTTTTTTACCTTGGCAATACCGATCACCGAAGCATCAAGGACTGCTCCCTGCTCTCTGCTCTTTTCTTTGATGATCAGTCTCAGTTTCCGGTTGATCATCATAACAAGCAGGGCAAGCAGTAGTGATGCGGCACCTGCGATGCCAACGACAACCAGCCAGCGAGGAATCTCCTGCTGCTGCGTCAACTCCACGCCGAGCCATTTGTGAGAGATTGTGGTGAGTACGCCCCCCTCTCGGGCATGTCGCACCCCCTTGGCTAAAATGCCATGCAGCACGATGTTCTCTTTTTTCAAAGCCATGCAGTTTTTGCCAATATAGAGCGGCTCACCAACTTTTTTAAGTTTGTCGCTCAGATTTTTGCTGAAGAGGTGGTACAGAATGATCTGTTCATCACCGATCAGGGTGTCGGCCTGTCCGGAAATCACGGCATCAGCAGCTTGGGCAAAGGAGTCAACCGGCACCAAGGTAAAATCAATCCCTTTTGACTCCAGAAAATCTTTTGCATAATCACCGCGTTGAATGGCAATCCGCTTCCCTTTCAGGTCATCCAGTCTGCTGATGTCAGGTCGTTCATGCAGGACGAAAATGGATGCCGGCACATCAAAAATCGGATCGGTAAAAGCAAATTTTTCGGCACGCTTATCGCTGTAGAAGAGGCTGGTGATGACATCGGCCTTGCCACTCAGAACCGCCTCCTGTGCTGCTGCAAAGGTCATGTTGGTAAAAATCACCTTGATCCCGAACTCTGTCGAGAGCCAGCGTGCCAGTTCAACGCTCATCCCATCCATGGTGCCATTCTCTTGCTGCGCCTCGAAAGGTGGGTAGTTTGTCTGACTGACAAAGGTAATCGGGCCGTGCGCTTTCAGATAAATCAACTCTTCAGGAGTAAGAAGCTGTCGTTCGTACGCTGCATTGACAAGTGCAGGTAGCAGCAGGCCCAGGATGAGTAGGGGGAGCACAACAAGAGAAGATAGTGGAGAAATAGATCGCCTGAGACGGTTCTTCTTCGACATATCAGTCTGTGATAGATAGTTCATATTGTCAGCTCCCTGTAATAAATATACCAGACTCTGTGAAAGAGTTTTCTTACATTTGCTTGCAGTTGGGGCTGGACAGAGTTTTGTGTGTGGGTTGAGGTCAGATCAGATCCAGTGTGCAGAGAAAGACGTAGCCTATGTTTCGTCTGGCTTTGATCGGCAGTGTTGCGGCAGGATCTGTTCTAGCCACTTTTGCACGCAGGCGGGTGATCAGTACTTCGAGGCGAGCCTTGCCAAACCGGTCGTTTGGCTGGCAGAGTGCAGCAAAGATTTCCTGATAACAGACATTTTTGCCGGGGTTGGCGAGGAGTAGCTGCAGCAAAAGAGATTCGTGCGATGTGAGCAGTAAAGCAGAGCCGTTGGGAGTGTGCAATGTTGATGCTGATTCAGCAAAACGCCACGGCAGAATAGTGTAGAGCTTTGCATCCCTCCGGATTCCAGCCTGTATGCCAGGGGAATGACGCTGAACGATTTGGGCATGCTCGATCTGGTTTTTAACTCTTAGTTTGACAAGATCAATAGCGAGCGGCTTGGTGAGATAATCAATTCCCCCAGCCTCCAATCCCTTTGTCTCATTGGCCCGGCCGGTCATTGCGGTTAGAAAGATAACCGGAATATGCGCAAGGGCTGCATCTGATTTTATAATCCTGCAGACCTCAATTCCGCTGATGTCAGGCATCATGATGTCAAGCAGGATCAGGTCGGGGTGGATATCCTTGACCAACTCCAGCGCTTTGTAGCCACCTGTGGCCGCAAACAGCTCATAGTCGACCTCCAAAGCAGTTGCCAATACTGCAAGATTGGCCGGTTCATCGTCTACAATAAGTATGCGGGCTTTATCAAGTTTCACGAACACCCCAGTTTTTTTAGAATGCTACCACGTCGTCTTCAAATTGGACTTATTATATCTTATTTGACTTGTAGTCAATAATTGTCTGGTTTGTTTGTAAAATTTCACATCAGAAGGCACACGCAATTTTTTCTGACCGTTGCCACAGCCCCCTGTTCAACCCAGATTCCCATTGAGGTACGAGACACTCGTGATATCAAAGCAGATATCGGTAAGCTCAACATTTTTCAATGCCGATTGACTTTTGCAAGAGGCACACTAGTATAGAGTACACATCTTATGTCAAATTTTAAACTCACTACTTCTTACACACCCAGCGGTGACCAGCCCCAGGCGATTGATGAACTGGTGGCCGGGATCGAACGGGGAGACAAACATCAGGTACTGCTGGGGGTAACCGGCTCTGGCAAGACCTTTACCGTGGCCAATGTCATCGCCCGCACCGGCCGGCCAGCCCTGGTGCTGGCACCTAACAAGACCCTGGCTGCCCAGCTCTACGGTGAGTTCAAGGAACTGTTCCCGGACAACGCCG
>NZ_JAOTRZ010000361.1 GCF_030247655.1 Trichlorobacter sp.
AGCCTCCATCAGGATTGCAGCAAAACTGGCAGCAGCCCGATGAAGCTGCCCGACCTGATCCCCGGCAAACTGATCAAGCGCTACAAGCGTTTTCTGGCTGATATTGAGCTTGAGGATGGTTCCGTGGTCACGGCCCACTGCCCAAACTCCGGCAGCATGCTGGGTTGCAACCTGCCCGGCAGCCCGGTGCTGCTCTCCTTAAGTCCAAACCCCAACCGCAAGCTGGCCTATACTTGGGAGCTGCTGCAGGTGGACGGATACTGGGTGGGGTTGAACACCATGCTGCCCAACCGGCTGGCTGAAGAGGCGATTCTGGACGGGACCATTGCCGAATTACAGGGGTATCAAAACCTGCGGCGTGAGGTGGCGTATGGCAGTGAGCGCAGCCGGATTGATATCCTGCTGGAAGGAGATGGCAGGCGCTGCTACGTTGAAGTAAAGAATGTCACCCTGGTGGAAGGGGGGCTGGCGCTCTTTCCTGATGCAGTCACGACACGAGGACAAAAGCATCTGCGTGAGTTGATGGAGATGGTCAGAAACGGTGATCGCGGGGTGTTGTTGTTTACCGTACAACGGGGCGATGGCACGGCGGTTGCTCCGGCTGACCGGATAGATCCTACATATGGCAGACTATTGAGGGAAGCGGTTGCAAACGGCGTCGAGGCGTTGGCCTACCGGGCCGAGGTCAGGCCGGAGCAGATCCGGCTGACCGAGAGCCTGGCAGTTTTGCTGGATTAGGAACCGTAAAACGTATTATTTCGCACTAAACCCCTCCAAACCTCCCCTTGTCAGGGGAGGCTTAAAAACCTCCCCCCTGATAAGGGGGGATTGAGGGGGGTTGGCTTTAGCAGTAGTACTGGATTAACCTTCAAAATCCACTGCAACAATTGAGCTGCAGTTGGCTTTCATAAACGGCACCACTTCTCCTGCATGGTACGGATGCACCTGATAGGTCTGCAGGTCAGCCATTGAATCGAACTTGGTGACAAGGGCCACGTCGTATGAACGCTCTGACCTGACCAGATCAATCCCGGCCTCCAGATGGCGCAGTTCCGCAATCTTTCCTTCCATTGACAACAACTTATCCCGCACAGCAGCAATCTTCTCCGGGGTCTGCTCGGCCAGCTTAAAAAAGACGATATGGGTTACCATGGTGTTCCTCCTTAGCGATCATGTTGTTTCCAGATACCGCGAGTCAGTTGTTTCTGTCAACCAGTCCCCTTGAGAGTTGTAAAATTGGTGATACAGTTATCTCGTATTCCCTATGGCCTGTGGCCGTCGAACTCATCCAGGAGGTCTACCATGTCAGAATCCAAACTCATTCCGTCCATTGACAACCGGTTGGGGGCCCTGCTTGAGGTGTCACGACGGCAAAATGCCCTCCGTCCCGAGGAGGAGCAGCAGAAACCAACCATCACCATTTCACGGGAGTTCGGCTGCGAGGCCTATCCGATGGCTGAACTGCTGCGCCAACAGATGGAAAAGCGGACCAAAGAGCCTTGGACCTTAATGGACAAGGCGCTCCTGGACGAGGTTGCCAAGCATCACAGCCTTTCAGATCAGGTCTTGCAAAACATTGGCGATAAAAATCGCTTTCTGGATGATTTTCTCTCCACCTTTTCC
>NZ_JAOTRZ010000094.1 GCF_030247655.1 Trichlorobacter sp.
TTTCAAGTCTGCGTGGTGAGATGTTGGCACGGGAGCTTTTCGGCACCCAGCGGGGGGCCTATACTTCGGCTGATCAGGATCGTCGTGGTCTGGTTGATATTGCAGATCGCGGCAGCCTGTTTCTGGATGAAATCGGTGATATGAGCAGTGAAGTGCAGGCCCAGTTCCTTAAGCTGCTTGAGGACAAAACCTATCGTCGGTTGGGTGATGTTAAACTCCAGAAAAGCGACTTCCGTCTGATCTGCGCCACCCACCGGGATTTAAATGCGCTTAGTGCAGAAGGGATTTTCCGCCAGGATCTGTTTTACCGGATCAACCTGATCCATATTCATCTGCCGCCCCTCAGAGAACGCCGGGATGACCTGATGGCTATTGTCGCCTATCTGCTTGCCCAGCTGGGCTCAACTGAACAGCTGTTGACCGATGAGGTCCGTGATCTGCTGCTTTCCTATGACTGGCCCGGCAATATCCGTGAAATGCGTAATGTTCTGGAACGTGCCTTGCTGTTGACACCGCCGGGCGGTGTCCTGCGGCAATCATTGTTTACCTGTATAAGCGGTGGACAACGGTCATGCCACATCCCTCTGCCAGCGGAATCGCAGACCGTGCAACAGGTTGAGACTGCCCATATTCAGACGGTACTTGCCCGGCATGGCGGGAATGTGGACAAGGCTGCCAAGGCATTAAACCTTTCCCGCGCCACCCTCTATCGTCGCCTTAAACAGTTGAATGAATCGGCCTGCTGATTTTTTATCCGCCCTGTCTCACTATGAGACAGGGCGTCTCAGTCTGGTTGTTCTGCGCGTTGTGCAAGCAGGCTTCAATTTGCCTCTCACCGCTGTACGTCTGCGTCTCGCTCCTGTTTTACGTGCGGCACGCTTCTTGATTATACATTCTGCATGTCTCTCATTACTTCACATACCTGTTGTGATCAGGGGTGCCGCTGTCACCGGGTGTTGATTGTCGATGACGAGCCGGGCATCCTGTTCGCCTATCGTAAGCTGCTGGAGCAGCAGGGGATGACCGTAGATAGCTGTGACTGTCTCTGTGAAGCGCTTGAATATCTGAACAAACACCATTATCTGGCCGTGGTTGCTGATATGCGCCTGCAGGGGACTGACAGTGCAGATGGCCTGGATCTGGTGCGTGAGGTACGTCAGCGGCAACCTGATGCAGGGGTAATTGTCGCTTCCGGCACCAGTGATCAGAAAATACGTCAAAGTGCTTCTGAACTTGGTGTCAATCACTACCTTGAAAAACCGGTCCATCCCGCACTTATTCTGGACTTGCTGATTCAGTTGCGAAAGGCGGTGAGCGGTCCGCAACTGCAGCCAACGCTGGAAGCAGGGTAGGGGCTGTTATCTTCATCCTGGGAAAAACATTTGAAACACAGAGGTACAGAGAACACAGAGTAAAATAATGGTGTTACAAGGACATTAAATTTTTCCTGATTAGCGCTGATCTTCCGCTTTACCCTTCTCCCTCAGGGAGAGGGGATACATACTGATCCGGCGGAAGTTTAACGCTCATCAGAAACTTTTTTGATTCACCCAACAGGAAAATTTTGTTTGGTTTTTAAGCCTTTGACTTTCTCTGTACTCTCTGTGTCTCTATGTTTGTGAGCTGCTGTTGTCAGGTCTATTCCATCCACTGAAAGGATCCATCGCTATGAAAATGTTGTTTACCCTGGCTGTTCTGGTCGTTGCTACCCAGGCCCTGGCGCTTGAACCGCCCAAAACCGAAGAACAAAAGACCCTGTATGCCATTGGCCAGACCGTATCCCGTCAATTAACTGTCTTTAATCTGACGCCTGACGAGTTTCAGTATGTACTACTGGGGCTGACTGATGCCCAGTCCGGCAACAAGGCGGCAGCAGAGACCGCCCAATACAATCAGAAGATTCAGGAGTTTGCCCGGGCACGACGAGCTGCCCATGCACAGAAGCTTGGTCCGGCCAATAAAGAGGCCCTTGAGAAAGCAGCCAAAGAGCAGGGGGCCGTAAAGACTGCTTCAGGGGTGATTTATCTTCCGGTAAGGGAGGGGGGCGGTTCGCAACCGAAACTGACCGATACGGTACGGGTTAATTATCGCGGTACCCTCGTTGACGGTAAAGAGTTTGACAGCTCCTACAAGCGGGGAAATCCGCTTGAATTCAAGCTGGATAGCGTTATCAAGTGCTGGGCTGAAGGGGTGCAGAAGATGAAGGTGGGAGGGAAGGCGAAGCTGACCTGTCCTGCCTCACTGGCCTACGGCGAACAGGGGGCCGGTGATCTTATCCCGCCGGGTGCCACCCTGCAGTTTGAGGTGGAGCTGCTTGATATCAAAAAATAGCTGTTGTCCAACTGGAGTGTCCCTATGAAACATCATCTGCCCTGGTTGATCTGTCTGCTGCTGTTTGCCTCTGTTTTGACGATCTGTCCGGTATCCCCTGCCGTGGCTGCGCCGGTTACCTACAAGCGAACCGTTGAAAAGTACCAGATACCGGATGTGATACTTACCAACCAATTCGGCAAAAAGGTCCGTCTGAAGACGCTTCTGGAGTCCGGGCGTCCGGTGGCCGTTGATTTTATCTATGCCACCTGTACCACCATCTGCCCGGTACTCTCTGCCGGGTATACCAATTTGCAACGGAAACTGGGACCGGACAGCGCTAAAGTACAGCTGGTCTCCATCACCATTGACCCGGAAAATGACAACCCCAGAATTCTCAAGGAATATCTGCAACGCTACCAGGCCAGGCCGGGCTGGGATTTTCTGACCGGCAGCCGAAAGGATATTGACCGGGTCATGCATGCCTTTGACGCCTATTTTCGCGATAAGATGGACCATAAGCCGCTTACCTTCATACGCGGGGCAGATGGTTCATGGATCAGACTGTACGGTCTGATCAGCAGCAGCGAATTTATGGCAGAATACAAAAAAGCGGGGCTCCTATGACACTACCCATGAAAGTACCGGCAGAACGTGCCTCATTGCTGTTGTTGAGTATTCTTATCTGTGTGGTCCTGAGCGCAGCTGCCTGGGCTGCCCCTGTGGCCGTACCTTCAGATGAAACCCAGCGGCTTGGAGAACAGATGTACCGCAAAGGGATACTTCCCTCCGGGGCCCCTATCAAGGCCTATGTCAGCGGCGATGTACCGGTGGACGGCACCTCGTTCACCTGCGTCAGTTGCCACCTGCGCAGTGGACTCGGCTCTATTGAAGGAGAGGTTATCACGCCACCGACCAACGGGCGGATTCTGTACCAGCCGAGAAAGCCGTTTATCCCCGGCTCCGAGTTTGTTCCTTCCTATTCAAACTACGCAAAATACCTGCCGGTCCGTCCTGCGTATACCGACGATTCGCTGGCCGCGCTGATCCTTACCGGTATTGACCCCACCAGCCGGTCTGTCCTGAAGGTTATGCCCCGCTACGACCTGGGCGAAAAAGATATGGCGATCATGATCAGCTACCTGAAATCGCTTTCTGATCAGCCACCTCCCGGTGTGACCAAAGATGAAATCAGGTTTGCCACGGTAATTGTGGAGGGGACGGACCCGGTTGCGGTACAGTCGATGCTGGCCCCCCTGCAGTTCAGTATTGATCGCAAGAACAGTCTTTCTACAGCCGCAGAAAAAAATCATCGTGTGGCACGGATGGGCTACAACATGCTGGGCGACCTGTCAGCTCTCAGATTTTCACTGTCACGCTGGACGCTGAAAGGGGCTCCGGCAACCTGGCGGGCCCAGCTGGAAGAGTACTACCGCAAAGAACCTGTTTTTGCCCTTCTGGGAGGAATTTCGGAAGGGGAGTGGGAACCGGTGCATCGTTTCTGCGAAGAGAAAAAGATCCCCAACCTGTTTCCGGTTGTCGATTACCCGGTGCTCTCGGATACGGACTGGTATACCCTTTATTTCTCCCGTGGGGTCCGTCAGGAAGGGGAAGCTGCGGCCCGCTATCTGTACGGTATGGCAGAGCTGTTTAAAGGGAAGCCGGTGCTGCAACTGTACCGGGCCAGCCGCAAAGGCCAGACCCTGGCCACTGGATTCAGAGAGTCCTGGAAGGCTATCGGTGGTGGCGCAATGACAGAGGTCCGTCTGTCTGCCAATGAAAAACTGACGACAAAAAAGGTGCTGAAACTGATTAACCAGAAAAAACCGGCAGCTCTGGTTCTTTGGGATGATGCAGCATCACTGTCGGCACTGTCCGGTCTGGCAGCGCAGAAAAACCGGCCCGGTCTGGTCCTTGCATCAGGAACCTATCTGGGCAAGGCGCTGTGGGCGGTCCCGGAAGAACTGCGGGGACTGCTCTATCTGACCTACCCCTATCGCCTGCCCCAGGAGGACAGCCGCTTTGATGTCAATGTCAAACGGGTACTGCAGGGTAAACCACTTGAGCTGTATGAACAGAGGATCGTCAGACAGTCCTACCTTACGGGCGAAGTGTTTGGCAAGGCGTTGATGATGATGCGCGGTGAGTATTACCGGGATTACCTGCATGATGTGATCGGTATGATGTCAGACATGCACTATCCCCTGTATGAACGGGTCAGTTTCGGGCCGGGGCAGCGTTATGCGTCCAAAGGTTCCTATATTGTGCAGCTGGGCAGTGGCAGTAATCCTGTGCTTGAGCGCCGTAGCGAATGGGTAATACCGTGAAAAGAAAAGAGGACGTAATGATCAGACAAGGCATCCTGACACTGTTGACTCTGTTTCTGCTGCTGGCCTCTTCTGCAGATCTGCTGGCTGCAGCAACAGATGTGAAACTCTATATTGTGACCGACTACCGTTATCTGCCGGGCAAGACAAAAGGTGACCCGGTGATGGGGCAGTCTCTGTGCGGTACCCGCTGTAATGCACTTTCAACCAACTATCTGAATATTGTTGAACCTGGCGGCTGGCGGCTGATCAAAATTGCCGATGGGCGCGTATTGACGGTGCCTCTTAATAATCCTTTCATGGGCGGTGATTGCGTCTGTGTCGTGGATGAATATGTCGTGAAAGCGGATCATCTCAATAAACCGTAATTTTTCGCAGTCTGCTCAGCTATCCATTCCAGTCTCACCCCGTCGCACTATGAGACAGATGCAAAACGTATCTGTCTCATAGTGCATCTGCAAACCCTCTTCCAAATCGATTGATTCTGTAAAGTTATCCGTTGTTTTAGTCTGTTCCGTGTATCGGCATGCTCTTTGCTCTGTAGTAACTTAGTCAAGTTCTATGCTGCTGAAACTGTTGTAAAATAATAAATTTCTAATGTCTTTTGATGGACTGCCAGAACCGGATAACTATCGCTCGGATAAATGAAAGGAGTATGAATCATGAACATCCCGATCGCACGTATGGTTGGAGTGCTTGTGGCCTCGCTATTCGCTGTGACGGCCCCGGCAGAGGCTCAGCCGCAACAGCGTCAACAGGTGCAGTTGACCCCGGCGGTAAACAGCAAGGTGCCACAGGCCCAGAAGGCCACGGTACAGAAGCGTGAACTGGCACGACAACAGCGAGACAAGAAGTTAAAGGTGCGGGCAGCCAATGTGCAGTCCAAGGGTGGTCCGACGTCGCTCCAGAAACCGGCACGCCGTTAGCGGAATATACATCTGTTGGGACGATAACAAACTCTGAGAAATCTGTAATAGTCAACTGGAGGCGCGTATGAACAAGCGAACAGTACGAAGTAGAATGGTGGCTCTGCTGTCCGGCCTGGCCCTGATGGTGGGGCTGGGTACGGCACAGGCCTACCTGAGCCCGGATTATTCAAATCCGGCCTATGCCCCGGGAGGGGCAACGCCTTTTGTGATCGGGCCGGGAAATACCCCGGATTATCTGACCACACCCAACTGGGCCTACACCCCCCCGATCCGTAAGTTTGTCGACACCCTGCCGGGATTGGGGGCTGCAAACGCTAACAACCTGGGGCAGTATATTCCGGTTGGGGTGCCTGATATTGTTACCTATCCAGGCTCCGACTACTATGTGATAGAGCTGGGTGAATTTTCTGAAAAGATGCACTCAGACCTGCCTGCAACGAAGCTGCGGGCTTACCGGCAGGTAAACGCCGGTACGGTGACGACAGCTTGCAGTGATCCCTCTTTGACCGGGCAAGCATTACCAGCTTGCACCGAGGCCAACAACACCGCGCCGGTTGAGGCAAACCCGCGTCAGTTCGGGCCGCTTATCATTGCCCAGAAGGATCGGCCGGTCCGGGTTAAATTTATCAACAGCCTGCCCACCGGCTCCGGTGGCGACCTGTTTGTTCCGGTTGACCAGACCATCATGGGGGCTGGTCCCTTCCAGGTTGATTATGATCCGGTCACCAAACTGCCGGTCCCGATTACCTCCGGTACCTTTACCCAGAACCGTGCAGAACTGCACCTGCATGGTGGCCGTACTCCCTGGATCAGTGACGGTACCCCACACCAGTGGATTACCCCTTCCGGTGAGGTAACCAGTTATCCTACCGGTGTCAGTATGATAAACGTACCGGATATGCCTGATCCTGGTCCCGGTGCCCAGACCTACTACTACACCAACCAGCAGAGCTCCCGCCTGATGTTTTATCATGATCACAGCTGGGGCATTACCCGTCTGAACGTCTATGTGGGCGGTGCTGCCGGGTATATTGTCCGTGATGCCGTAGAACAACAGCTGATTGCTGATGGCAAGATCCCGGCTGCAGAGATCCCGTTGATCATTCAGGACAAGACCTTTGTGGATGGCAACCCGGCCTCGCCGACCTATGTGCTCAAGACTGACCCGACCTGGAAATGGGGAACCGGTACGGTGGGTAGTAACGGTTTCCGAACCCCCCAAAGCGGTGATCTCTGGTGGCCCCATATCTATATGCCGGCCCAGAACCCCTTTGATATCAGTGGTATCGCTCCCATGGGACGTTGGGCCTATGGCCCCTATTTCTGGCCAGCCACCGGCAACCCGTACCAACCGATTCCCAACCCCTACTACAGCCCGGACTGCGTGCCCGGCGGTGATCCTGCAACAACCCCCGGACTTCTGGGTGGCCCCTATGGTGATTTCTGCCAACCGCCGGAAATTCCTGCAACACCTAACCCATCATGGGGTGCTGAAGCCTTCATGGACACCCCGACAGTTAACGGCACCGCCTATCCGGTGCTGACCGTAGAGCCGAAGGCCTATCGTTTCCGTATTCTGAATGGTGCCCATGACCGCTTTGTGAACCTGCAGCTGTATAAAGCGGACCCGAATCCGGCAGCTCTGGATTACAGCGGCGAGTTCCCACCTTCCTGTGCAAGCTATACCGCAGCGGGCTACGGCGGATTCAGCGGTATCTGCGCCAGCAATACTGAAGTCAAGATGGTGCCTGCCCAACCGGGTGGTGTCGGCAAACCGGCCACCTGGCCGGAAGATGGCCGTCCCGGTGGCGTGCCTGACTGGAACACCGTCGGCCCCAACTGGATCATGATCGGCAGCGAAGGCGGTTTTCTGCCCAAGCCGGTCGTCATCCCCAACCAGCCGGTTAACTGGAATGCCGATGTAACCACCTTTAATGCCGGCAACGTCAACACCGGCTCGCTGATCCTGGCCCCGGCAGAACGTGCTGATGTTATTGTTGATTTTTCCAGTATACCTTCAGGTACTACCCTGATCCTGTATAACGATGCCCCGGCCCCCTGGCCGGCCCTTGATCCCCATTATGATTACTTTACCGGTGCCCCGGACAACCGTGCCATGGGTGGCGCTGATACCACACCAATCGGTTTTGGTCCCAACACCCGGACCCTGATGCAGATCAAAGTACAGGGTGCCGCAGCCAGCACGTTTAACGTGGCAGCACTGAATGCAGCCTTTACACCGGCTGATCCTAGCCTGGGCGTGTTCCGGCAGTCGCAGGAATCTCTGGTGGTGGGCCAGGGCAATATGAACCCTAGCGGTGATCCTGCTTACTATGAGGCCTTCCCCTTTGACGGTTTTGCCTATGACGTGCTCAATACCATTTACGGTACAACCTTTGCCACCACGTTCCCCAACTGGGGGGTGGCACGGATCAATGACAAGCAGATCAGCTTCAAGACCATCAACCCGGATGGTACGGTTAACCCGACGACTCAGACCATTACCATGAAGGCCAAGGCCATTCAGGATGAGCAGGGTGAAACCTTTGACGACTACGGCAGGATGCGGGCAGCCCTGGGGCTGACCCTGTCCGAGCCCGGCGCAGGCAAGGTGAACTTCATTGTCCAGACCTACAGCGATCCCTCCACAGAGGTATTGGCAGAAGAAGGCATCCAGGTCTGGAAGATTACCCACAACGGCGTGGATACCCACCCGATCCACTTCCACCTCTTTGATGTGCAGATCCTGAACCGGGTAGGCTGGGACGGCTTCATCCGTCTGCCTGACCCAACCGAGCTGGGTTGGAAAGAAACCGTTCGGGTCAGCCCGCTGGAAGATACCATTGTTGCCGTGCGGCCGGTTAAACCAATGCTTCCGTTCGGCATTCCAAACAGCGTACGTCCACTTAATCCGGCTACCCCGTTGGGGGATGCAACCGAACTTTCCATGGTGGATCCTACTACCGGGCAGGCCTGGGCCACCCCCAACGTCAACCGGATCATCAACCTCGGTTGGGAATATGTCTGGCATTGTCACATCCTGAGCCACGAAGAAAACGACATGATGCGGCCGATTTCCTACAACCCGACGGTGACCATTCCGGATCCGCCCACCAGTCTGGCGACAAACGCCTCGTTCAGTAACGGTAATGTTACTCTGACCTGGGTTGACCCAACTCCGAAGGCTGCCCCTGCAACCCTGGGCAACCCCAAGAACGAGATCAGCTTCATCATTGAACGTTGTTCAGGTCTTGACTGCAGCAACTTCGTACCGGTCGGCACGGCCCTGGCCAATGCCACCAGCTACACCGAAACCGCCCTGTCAAGCGATCGTTACAGCTATGTCGTAAAGGCCTTCAACGCTGCCGGTACCTCTGCTGCATCAAATATCGTCAGGACCCAGAGTGATTCCATCATTGATGGTGTCTGCGGCAGTGCCAACGGCCAGAACTTTTCAGTAATCCCGGTAGCGGGGCTCTGTACGTCTGGTGCCGCCTCGGCAGTCATCAACACCAATGGAGTACTGACCTGGACCTGTAGCGGTATCAACTCAGCCGTCAATGCAAGCTGTACAGCTGCCATACCAACCTATGGGGTAAGCTTTACAGCTGGTCCAAATGGTGTGTTGTCAGGTGATACCATCCAGACCATAACCTATAACATGAGTACGACCACCGTAACGGCCGTACCAAGCACCGGTTATCATTTTGTCAACTGGACTGAAGGTGCAACGGTTGTTGCAACCACACCGGATCTTATGGTGACAAATGTTGTAGCGCCACATAGCTACACAGCAAATTTTGCCATCAACACCTACACCTTGAACTTTATGGCGGGAACCGGTGGTACCATTACCGGAACCACACCGCAGACCCTTAACTACTTTGCCAATGCCACAACGGTAACTGCAGAACCGGCAGCAGGGTATCAGTTTGTTAACTGGACCGACAGCATCGGCAATGTTGTCAGCACTACAACCGATTTAACCATCAATAACGTAGCGGTTGCCAATACCTATACCGCCAACTTCGGATTTGGTGTGGCGCTGGGCAACTGTATGACCGGTCCAGCCAGTGTAGTGCTCGGGTCACTTCCAACCTACACCTTTACCGCACCCGGTTTTGACGTTGCAGTAACGGTAAATGGTTCGCCGGTCACCTTAACCAACAATAGTTATACCTTTACCACCCCGGTTACGGCTGCCCCGATTGTTGCCGCCACCTATACCCTGAACCCGGTTGGGGCCACCACGGTCCGCCTGGTAAATGGCGCCACCATAACAGGGCAGAGCAGCCTGAGCGCAGCCTACACTGCCGCTGCAACCGGCAACACCATTCAACTTCAGGCCGGGTTGGCGACCGGACCGTTTACCGCAGGCAGTAATAAAACGGTAACGCTATCCGGTGGTTACAACGCCGTGTATACTGCAAACTGTGGGGCAACAATGCTACAGGGTGCTCTGACAGTAGGCCGTGGGCAGGTAATAGTGAATAATCTGACTATCCGATAGGCAGGATCCCCCGGCAGGTCTCAAACTGCCGGGGGTTGACAGTTGCTTTTTAGCTTGACTGGTTGTGGTGCTCTTTTACAATTAAATAGGCACTAAAAGCAAAGAGCCGAGAGGCAAAAACAAGGTAATTACCTCTCGCGGAGCCGCAAAGCCGCAGAGAAGATTTACAAAATATTTAAGTCCTTACCCCAACAAGCACAATCTGTAAGGTGGTTGTAAGGTCAAATCATTTACTGTATGTTGTAACAAAGCATGACGTAAAACAGCATTCAGTAAATAAATTTTTTTCAGGGAGGGCAGACCAAAAATTTTAGCAAGCTACTTGACAAGAAGTTATTTTGCAGTATACGTTTATATGAAATACGTTTGTTAGAGATAAATACCTGAAAAGACGGTAATTACTTAAACAGGAGGAATCAAAAATGAGAAGTTCAAAGTCAATTATGACAGGCGTAGCAGTACTGGCAGCCTTGGCACTGCCGATGGTGGCTGGGGCAGCGAATAAGTTGGTGGTTCAGGATGGAAGTAGTGTAGATAAAATGGTGGTGACGGATACGGGGTGGATTGGAACAGGGACGAATGCCCCCATTAGTCCAATTCATGCCGCTTCTAGTGGGACTACTTTTCAGTCAGGTGGTCTTGTGTTCGAATTTCAAAACACTGAGAGTTCGCCACGTTCATTTGTTGCTCCCAATTTTTCTTTGTATCGCACCAATTCTGGTGGGGCCTTGCCTAGTACCAATGATGCATTGGGCTATTTTAACTTTGGGTCAAAAATCTCAGGAGCTTATGTTAACCGTGCATTTATTTACGGCAAAGCAGAAGCAACATGGACCTCCACAACTAATAGCCCGTCGTTCCTTCAATTCGTGACAAACCCTGGAGGAATAGCTGCTAACAGGGAAGTGTTAAGGCTTGACAGTAAAGGGACTGCAACAGTAAACGGGGGCCTTCGGCTCTACCC
>NZ_JAOTRZ010000362.1 GCF_030247655.1 Trichlorobacter sp.
CAATACAATAGATTCAGTGATGACACAGTCTGGATGCGACATGTCAATATCTCGTTTCTCTTTGCAGAAAAACTCAGGCTTGGCCAGAGTCAAATGCATAAGTACTACAGGAGAAATGCTGGATATATCACAAGCACTTCGAATTTTGTGCTTCAATGAGAAGCCGTTTTCCGCCTTCCATGGATGCCAGTCGAAACTATCAACATCCCAATTGGCCGCCTGGACCCCTCCCCATGCACAGGGCTGCAGTGACAAGCCTTCATTTTTTAAAATTTGATATTGATCCGAATGGCCGCTGCCATACGGAAACCTAGCCAGTTTTGGTTCATATTCTGGAGCGACGGACTGCAAGGCCTCTTTCCAGGCACGAATATCACCAGAGAGCTGCAGGGCGTTTTTATATCTCATGTTATCATGGTGCATAGAATGCCACCCAACAGAAAATCCCGCGTCGATTGCCATCGCTACGGAATCAGGCTGTGCCAAAATACCTTCACCAGTAAAATAAAACTGTGCTGTAGCTTTGTTAGTATTTAGAATAGACAGCAACTTTTGCATGCGCGTAGGCTCAAAAGGAACGTCGTCAAAAGTATATATTGGCAAGCTTGAATTGCTTGGCGCAACAGCAGCAGCTCCAAACGTCGACAATTGAACCCATGGTAAGCACATTATGGCTCCCGCAGTGAACCCAAGAAATGCCCGACGGCGCATTCCAACTACCTCCTACGTTCTTCTGGAGCTGAGTGCTCGCGGCTGTAGCGTGTCGGTGAATGTCCGCAAATTTGCCATCAACTATCACTTCTAGCTGCAGATTGTTGCCAGCACGGCGACCAGTGCGCTCCAAGATGTCTATATACATCCATTCCTCACACAGCAAATCTGTTTATATTGAATTGACTTTGAGATGAACAAGACATGCATCCAGCATATTGGTAAAGATAGCAAGGTGTAGTTATCCGTTATCCTTTGATAGTTTTAAAATATTGAGCCAGCTTCGTCAAAAGCGACGTTCGGTGGATTGCCTCCCCCCGGGGTGGCGTTGTCCACTCTGCGGCTATTGGCTCTCACCCCCCCAAAAAAACGACACCTCCCTCCGTGTTGCCCATGATGCATATTACGTCTGGGCCGAGTGTGTCTATCCTCTTTGATAATTCTGAACTTGCTGAGAAAGACCCACTGCATGGCGACACAAGAAAAGTACTCGTATGTCTTCTCTAAAGTCATGACATTCTCATGAAGCAATTTAACCATGCCCTCACTGTACCAATTGACGCCAAAGATGTACCCACCGTAAAGTATTCGGCGGTCGAGACTTCGAGCCAAATAACTTTAAAACGGAACGCGTCAATCCACCCGAGCAGACGTTCACGTAAACCCCATTTTTTTCAATCGTTGGCAAGTAGTTGCGGCCTCATTCCCGAATTCTAAGAAGGCGCAAGCCGTTAAAAATGACGATCAACGACGCGCCCGTGTCGGCCAGGATGGCGGACCAAAGCGTGGCCAGTTGCAGGAAGGCCAGCACCAGGAATATGATCTTGAGTCCCAGGGCAAAGGCAATGTTCTGTCGAATCGTGCTCATGACGCGGCGCGAGTGCCGGATGAGCCAGGGG
>NZ_JAOTRZ010000095.1 GCF_030247655.1 Trichlorobacter sp.
CCTCTGTTATTGTTTGTCTCGTAAACCAATAATATCAGATGGCTATCTTTGAAGCTCGACTTTTATGTAGCAAAATTAACTACATTCAACTTCTCGCATACACTTTTGCAAGAGGCTCGACTTTTTACGCAAAATGGATGATGCCGATGCAGAAAAAAATTTGCGGGCCATGGTGGCGATGATCCGAGGGCGGGGTATTGGTGTGGTCCTGATTGGCGTGCCGCGTTTGGGGTTTGGGCTTGAGGTGCCAAAATGGTATCGGGCAGTTGCAAAAGATGCAGGTATACCCTACGAAGGGGAGATACTGAAGCGAGTACTTTCAGACAGTTCACTGAAGTCTGATCCAATTCACCCAAATGCGGCCGGTTATCAACAGATGGCTGAATCGTTGTTTGTATTACTGAAAAAAAGTGGGGCTCTACCGTAATTGTCAGGCAGCAACAATGGCCCGGTTTCTGCCGGCAAGTTTAGCCTGGAACAAGGCCTGGTCGGCCCTGGAGATCGCCTCAAAAATATTTTGCTCTGGCTTATACTCACAGACCCCCAGACTGATGGTTAGTTGGATGCCGGGTCGGTTAACTTTAAACTCGGTCATGGCAACCGATTCCCGGATCTTGTTGGCAACTGCCAAGGCACCGTCAATTTGGGTTTCCGGCAACAACACAAGAAACTCTTCGCCTCCCCAGCGGGAGCAGATATCTTCATTGCGCAGACAGCCACGTAATACGCGGGAAACCTCCACCAGTACGTCATCCCCCGTGTTGAATCCATGAGTGTCGTTAACCTTTTTAAAGTAATCAAGGTCAGCCATGATGATTGAGGCATAACGCTGATGTCTGCTGGCTCTGCTGAATTCCTGTTCTATCATCTCCATGATGGCCCGGCGGTTGGCAAGCCCGGTCATTGGGTCAATTCGAGTTGCAAGATCCAGAGAACGGTTCATGTTGGCCAGCTGGGTTTGTAGGTATGCCTTCTCTTTGATCATTCGTTCCGAGCGTTGGGCCAGGGTGCGATACAGCTCATGCAGTTGCTGGAACTCAGGCAAAAGGGGGTTGCCCTTAAAACGTTCATCTGCCATAAGTTGCTGAAAACGGTCTGACTCAAGTGCTTCAAGGCTATCAATGAGATCACGGTCTGTTGCCATGGGGTGAGCTCCTTAGGAAGTGTCAGTAAAAAGGATCTTATGCAGGTGTATTGTAGCGTCAATCCTGAATAATTCAATGGGAACTAAAAATTATCGTTTTTTTGTGTAGGGGTGAATAGATATGGTGAACGTTGGCAATCTGTTAGCTGCAATTCCTGATGCCTCCGGGGGAGAGCTGTTTGAGACGCTTTCCATAGTTGACGGAGTGAGAATTGAGCGGATTGTTTCAAAAGGTCAGGCAACAGCGGCAGGAGATTGGTATGAGCAGGACTGGCATGAATGGGTGCTAGTGGTGGAGGGAGAGGCATTGCTGGCGATTGAGGGTGAACGGGAACCGTATCGACTGCTGCCTGGCCAGTGGATGCTATTGCCAGCACATTGCCGTCATCGAGTGGAGTGGACGCTTCCTGGGCAGAACACAGTCTGGCTGGCACTGCACTGGCCTGAACATGCAGGTGGCGAAGAAGGAGCCAAGTGATGTTACCCATTATGGTTGAGCAAAATCCGTCTAAAGAACGACTTGCAACACTGGGGGTTTTTGACTGGCCGATCTGGAGTTGTGAGGTGTCTGATTTTACCTGGAGCTATGATCAGCGTGAGGTCTGTTACCTGCTGGAGGGGCGAGTGGTGGTAACCCCTGGAGATGGTGCCCCGGTTGAGTTGTTTGCCGGCGATCTGGTTGTCTTTCCTGCTGGTATGAGTTGCCAGTGGGAGGTTGAGAAACCTGTACGCAAGCACTACCGGTTAGGATAGACGGTATATTGACAATTTTCAGCTGACAATGGTGTGACGGTCTCGCTTGCCAATGGCTTGTTTCCTGTTATGCTGTCGGAAAGACTGGATTCAAGGGGAGACGTACAATGCATCCATTAGCGTTGCTGTTAAAGGACCATGAAGGATGGCTGATGCGTCGAGTTCGTGATTATGCCATTGAGCGTGACTATACCCGCTATACCTCAACGCTTGAGGAGGCGTGGCGAGTATCTATTGTTGGGCTTACCGATTCGATCAGTGCAGCTTTAGAGCTGTCACCGGACCCTTGGGAACTGGGGCCTGATGATGATTTTGTGCATGATCCAGTGGCCGCTTTTGGCGTGCAGGAAGCTCAAAAACATCGTACGAGAGGCATTACCCTGGAAATGTTTCTGGGACTCATGAAGTATTACCGTCAGAGTTATCTGGATCTGGTGGCAGATCAGGAGCTCGTGCCAACGGCCATCAGGCAGTACATACGCTTTATTGAGCGGGTATTTGATCGTATTGAGATCGCTTTTTGTGCCGAATGGAGTCGTAGTAACTTAACCAACACGGCAGCTCATGAGTTACAGGAGGCAAATCGCAGGATTACCAATGAAAAGAATCAGTTTTTAACCATTTTTGAAAGTCTGCCCATAGCGGTTTTTCTGTTAAATGACCGTTTGCGGGTAAATCAGATGAATCAGGCAGCTTCAAGGCTTTTGCTCAGTAAAGGCAGGGCTGGAAGGTACTACTCTTCGGGCAGGGCTGCTGATGCGCCGTTTCCCTGGTTTGGCCATGAAGTAGGGGAATTTCTTGCTGCAGATGAATATGAGAGAAACTTTTTTGCCACACTTACCGTGGATGGTGGAGAACATCGCTACCGGGTTTCTTTGCGCTGGATGCAGGATATCAGTAAGAAGTTTACCGGTATGATTGTGAGCATGAATGATATTACTGAACAGTGGCGGCTTGAACAAAAACAGGAGACAGGTGGTTTGAGTGAGTAAAGGTGTGTCTGCGGTAAACACTCCGTCACCAGGGAAGGTGTTGTTTTATCTGGTCTTAACCACATTTTTCTGGGGAGGTAGTTTTCTCTTTACCAAGATTGGCGTCAGGGAGGTTCCGCCTCCCTTTTTTGTGCTGCTACGCTTTTCGCTGGCAGCAGTTTTGATGGGTTTACTCTGCCTGCCGCGACTTGCGCTACTGGACCGGCAGACGGTTAGGCGGGGAACTGTTGTTGGATTGGCCTTGGGCGTGACCAACCTGACCTTTGTCGTGGGGGTCCAGGGAACCAGTATATCCCGTGCTGGCGTGATCAATAATCTGTTTGTCCTGTTTATTCCGTTGATTGCCCGCACGGTCTGGAAGGACCGGATCGGACGGATCAATATCGCCGGAATCGGGCTTGCCTCGCTGGGAATTGCTCTGCTGGCAGGTGGTGGCGGTGAGGGGTTCAATCGTGGAGATATGATTTCTACCCTCTGCGCCTTTTTTATCGCAATCCATATCATTACTGTTTCAAAGGTGTTGAAGGATGAAGATGTCTGGCTGGTTTCACTGGTGCAATTCTGTGTTGTGGCATTAATGGCTGCAATGACTGCGCTGCTTGTGCCAACGCCGCCATTCTCGCTGGGTCTGACCTCTCTTGGCACAATCATCTACTGTGCCATCTTTCCTACCGTGGTCTGCTTTACCTTGCAAAACAGGTATCAGCGTTATGTAACACCTACCCAGGCCGGTCTTGTCTATACCCTTGATCCGGTCTGGAGTCTGCTGGCCGGTTTTGCTGTGCTGGGGGAGCGTTTGACACTTCGAGAGTGGTATGGTTGTGGTCTGATCTTTCTGGCGGTATTAATTCCGTTGGCTATCCGTTTTGTGATAGAGCGTCGTCTGGTGTTTCGTTACGTGCGCTGACGGGGACTGTAGTTGTCATCCTTTGAAAGGGTGCTATAGTCAGTTAAACAATATTTTCAGCTTCGCTTCACAAGGAGAAAAGATGCACACTGTGAGTGACGAGCAGTTGGTTGAGGAGCTGAAGTTCCGTCTTGATCAAAGCAGGAAGTCTCTAAACGATCTGTCAGTGGTTAATCGTAAGCTGATTGAGATGAACCGTAAACTGGAAGAGTCTGAAGCATTAAAAAGCAATTTTCTTTCAAACATTCGTAATGAAATCAATAACCCCCTTAATGCTATCATCGGTTTGGCTTCGCAGCTGTCAAGTATTGTGAAAAAACCTGATGTGAGTGAACTGGTTACCATGATCTTCTCCGAGGCATTTCATCTGGACTTTCAACTGCGCAACATTTTTATTGCGGCAGAACTTGAGGCGGGTGAGTCGATGCCTGCCATTGAGCATGTTGATGTTACTTCTGTGGTACGGGGGGTGTTGGAAAACTTTCGTGCCCAGGCAGCTGATAAGCAGGTTGCAGTACGTTTATCCGCTGCCGGAGCTGAATCAGGTGAGCCGCTGTACTTCCCGACAGATGCCCAGAAACTTCAGGTTATTGTTGCAAATCTGGTTGCCAATGCCATTGAGTTTAGCAGTCCGGATAGCGAAGTTGTCGTCGTGCTTGATCAAGCGGATGATTGTCTGCGGATTCAGGTGCAGGATAAGGGGATCGGCATTGCGGAAGCCGATCTCAAAAGGATCTTTGATCGTTTTGTCCAGCTTGATACCGGTCCTACCCGTGCCCATCTCGGCCATGGATTGGGGTTGAGCGTGGTAAAATCATTGCTTGATCTACTACAGGGGGAGGTGCAGGTCAGCAGCACGCCTGGTCTGGGGTCGCTTTTTTCGGTTATGCTCCCCTCAGCCGACTATGGGGCTGAGGGGATGACCTTTGCTGAAGGGGGCAATCTGTTTCTGTTTGAACAGCTGGACGAGAAATAGCATGTCCGACCCTGTTGAAACGAACATACCTAAACACTTTCTGTTTCCTGGTGCAATCCATGTAGCTGCAGAGGAGTGTGAAATTACCACAGTACTGGGTTCCTGTGTTGCGGTTTGCCTCTGGGATCAGGTGCATGGTGGTGGTGGTATGAACCACTTTATGCTGCCTCTCTGGAACGGCGAGGGGTTGGCAACACCCAAATATGGCAATATAGCCATGGAGCGTTTATTGGATCACCTTCTGGACATTGGAGCACGTAAACAGCATCTAGTGGCAAAGGTTTTTGGCGGCGCCAACCTGTTGGCCACCAGCAGTGCGGCCTGTCCGATCGGCGCCAGGAATATTGATCTGGCCATGGCACAGCTTGAGGAGTGGCGGATACCGGTGGTGGCCTCTGATCTGGGCGGACATGTTGGTCGGAAGGTGATTATGAATACTATGACCGGCGTGGTGCTCTTGGGGCGGGGCAGGCCACAAAAATAGCATTTGCTACTCATATGGCGTTTGACATTCACCGGCGCATTTCCTAGTATTGTGTCCACTTTGCCGTACAGAGCATAGGGAGACTGGTGACAGCTATGCAGAAGATACCGCTTAACCTGGCAGCTGCCGAAATGGTGCTGGCCAGGGACATCTTTAAAAACGACAGTCCAACCGGTATGCCGATTTGCGGCAAGGGGACAGAACTGTCAGACTCGCTGATCAGCCGTTTGCAACAGATGGGGGTACAGTCGCTGTATGTGGAGGGGCATCCGGTCTGGCAGGAAGGGGATCGTGGTCTGACTGAGCAGTTGGCTGATCTTGAAAAGCGTTTCTCAAAGACTCAGGATAATCGCTACAACCTGCTGGTGCTTGATATTTATCGTAATTATTTTACTGCTGCAATGGGAGATACTGGTGGACGAGCGGAGGAGTGATCTTAAGAAGATCATCATGGACACCAAGACGCTGCCTACACTGCCTGGTGTCATAAATAAGCTGAATTCCCTTTCCAATGATGACAAGTCATCGGTTCAGGAGATGGCAAGGATAGTCTCTGCTGATCAGGTGCTTTCAGCCCGGATCCTGCGGCTGGCCAACTCTCCTTCCTACGGTTTTTACCGGGTTTCAACCATATCAAATGCGATGATCCTGCTTGGGGTTAATGTGGTTAAGTCTCTGGCGCTCTCTTCATCAATCTTCGAGATTATGGAGAAGAATAGCGTTGGATTGTGGGAACATTCCCTTGGTGCCGCCACTGCTGCCGGTATTATCGCCCGTAAACTGGCGTTGCCTGAAGTGGAGGAGATAACAACTGCCGGGCTGTTGCATGATATTGGTAAGGTGATCATCGGGCTCAAATGTGCTGAACAGATGCCGGAAATCAGGCGGCAAATCAAGCTGGATGATCTCTATATCAGTGAGGCAGAAAAAGCGGTGCTGGATACGGATCATGCGGAAGTGGGAGGGTGGCTTTCCAAAAGCTGGTTTCTACCGGAAAAGCTTTCAGAGCCGATTGCCTACCATCATAATGTCGCTGGTTCCGAAGATCACCGGATTAAGACTTCGGTGGTCCATCTGGCAGATGTGCTGATTAAGGCCAGTGGTTTTGGAGACAGTGGCGATTCCTATGTGCCTCCTATTCAGCAGGTGGCCTGGGATGCCCTTAAGCTGAATGAGCTCTTGCTGCAGGAGATGGTGGTGGAGCTGGAGGATAAGCTGGTGGAGGTTAAAAACTTCAGTCTTGAATTGGCCAATGCTGCAGCAGTCTAGGATTGCACTTATATCAAGCCAGGCCCAGCTTTCTTCTCTATTGCAGTTGCGTTTGCAGAGTAAGGGGTATCAGGTCATGGTGGTGGAAAAGACCGCTGCTGCTCTGGGAACTTTTTATTCTGACCCGCCGGACCTGATCATCGTTGATTTTTCATCCCCCTGTGTTGGCTGTCACGACATGCTTTGTATGGTGCGTGGTGATAGTTTTTTTAGTCCAATCCCCATTATCGGCGTCTTTCCCACCGGTATGGAGCAGGAGTCATGGGACGATTTTCCGCTGGACGATTTTGTTACAACTCCCCTTAACTTTACTGAATTAGTCAGCCGGATCGTTCTTTCGCTGTCCCGTATTAAGCGGATCTTTGATAATAACCCCTTGACGAGGCTGCCTGGCAACACCTCGATCCATCGGGCTATCGAGGAGTCGCTTGGCCTGCCGCTGGCGGTCTGCTACGTTGATATCAATCATTTTAAACCCTACAATGATGTGTTTGGTTTTTCCCATGGTGATGAGGTAATCCGGATGCTGGCCAGGATTATGGCTAACGCTGTACGTGAGTCTGGCGGTGGATTTTGTGGCCATGTCGGGGGGGATGATTTTGTTTTTATCGTCCCGCGTGAACGGGCTGAGCAGGTCTGCTCCACGGTTATCAGTCATTTTGACCAGATCGTGCAGACCCTCTTTGATGAGGACACCAAACAACGAGGTTACTATCTGGCTTTGGATCGTAAGGGGCAAAAGGAGCAGATGCCTATTCTTGGGATTTCCATTGCCATTGTGCCGATGGACTCCCCCGGCATCAGCCATGCTGCCAGAGTGGCCGAGGTTGCGGCTGAGTTGAAGAAACTGGCTAAAGGTAACAAGGGCAGTAGTTTTGTGGTGGACAGGCGGTCGGGAATGCGTGAGTGACTGGTCGCTGGTCTGGCGACAGCTTGCCTAAAGAAGATTTATAGAACACAAAAGGCGCTACCCGTAACGGGCAGCGCCTTTTTGTCAGGCTATTCCTGAGGTAATCAGGATTTCTTGTGGCACTTAGCGCAACTTCCGGAAACCGAGAAGGCGGTTTTTCCGTCATGGCAGGCGCCACAGGATTTTCCTTTGCCCATATCGGCCATGGTCACCCGCTTAGCACCACCATAGGGGAAGGTCTTGGTGTGGCAGTCGCTGCACTGGTACGCTGCAGTATGTAAGTCATGGCTGAAGTAACCAACCACGGTGCCTCGGCTGTTTTTAAAGGTCAGGTTGGCCGGCTTGTAGCCAACGTGGCACTTATTGCAATCACCGGTTGAGGCAAAGGCAGTCTTGCCATCGTGGCAGCTACCACACGATTTGCCTTTTGCCATATCGGCCATGGTGGTTTTGCGGGATTCCTGGCGGTAATCATATTTCTTGGTGTGGCAGTCGCCGCATTTGTAGGCCTGAACGTGGAAATCATGGCTGAACACTGCGTCATTAACCGGCTTTGACTTGTATTTAAGGGTCTTGGTAGTCAGGCCGCGGTGGCAGGAACCGCAGTTTGAAGCGGCAGTAAAGGCTGTTTTTCCATTGTGGCATGAGCCACAGGACTTGCCTTTTTCCATTTCAGCCATACTGACACCACGGCGGATTGGGCCGCCTTTGTGGCAACTTTTACAGCCGAGTCCCTTGCCGTTGACATGGGAATCATGGCTGAACATGGCGTTACCAGCAGGGATACGATAGGTAATAGCAGTGGGGGTGCCACGGTGGCATTTGCTGCAGTCTTTTTCAGTGGCAACACTGAAGGCCTTTTTGCCGTTGTGGCAGGCACCGCAGGAAAGGCCCTTCTCCATTTCAGCCATGGAGTAGGAACGCTTCTTGGAAAGATTGAATATTGCGCTGTGGCAGGTCTTGCAGTCTTTGTTCTTTGCAAGGTGTGTGTCGTGGCTGAAGACAACGGCTGAGGCGTTCTTGAAACTGAACCTGATGTCCTTGGCCTGCACGGGAACTGTCATCAGCATGACAATAACCGCTGCAAAGAAGGTGATAATGCGCCCGTTCATCGAAATCCCCCTTGAAGCTGATTAAATTTAAAGCGCCTTACTTTAAGGGCCACAGTGTCGATTGTCAATTGATAATTGTATACAGTTACTATACACCCCTGCCGCTCATTAAAAACCAGCTTGAATGCGGTTGCGGGGGTGGGAGAGGTATGCTATACAAACTTACATTTTACGCGACGGGATAAGTGTGATGCTGACTCTTGATGATATCATTCAAAACGCCCTGCGGGAGGATATCCATACCGGAGATCTGACCACCCAGGCCGTGGTGCCGGAACCTCGCGCCGCTACAGCCAGACTGGTTGCCAAAGAGGCCTTGACGGTTGCCGGCATAAGCGTGGCTGCGCGGGTATTTAGCCTGCTTGATTCTGCCATTGTCTTTGAGGCTTGCTGCCATGATGGTCAGGTTCTGGAAAAAGGGGCTGTTATGGCCCGCATGTCCGGTGATGCCGCTCAATTATTGCAGGGGGAACGGGTTGCTTTGAATCTTTTGCAGCGGATGTCCGGTATTGCGACGCTTACCTCTTGCTATGTGCAGGCTGTTAAAGGGACCAAAGCCCGTATTGTTGACACCCGTAAGACAACTCCCGGTTTACGTGTGCTTGAAAAATATGCCGTGCGGGTTGGTGGCGGAATTAACCATCGTACCGGTCTCTATGATGGTATCCTGATCAAAGAAAACCATATAGCAGCTGCCGGTGGGATTACCGAGGCGATTCGCCGGGCACGTGCCTATATTCCCCACACCCTGAAGATTGAGATTGAAACAGAAACGGTTGAACAGGTGCAGGAAGCCCTGGCAGCCGGCGCGGATATTATTATGCTGGACAATATGGGGTGTGACACCATGCGCCATTGTGTCGGGTTGATCAGCGGTAAGGCAGTGGTGGAGGCATCAGGCGGCGTTAACCTTGCTACGGTTCGAGCCATTGCCGAGACTGGTGTTGATGTTATTTCTATCGGATCCTTGACCCATTCACCACGGGCAATGGATATCTCCATGTTGTTGGATTGATGTCTATGCCCCGGCGCACGGCAGCAGCGGATCTGCTAAAGCTCTTGAGAGGCGCTGGCGGTATGGTTTCCGGGGAGTTGCTGAGCCGCGAACTTGGTGTTTCACGCACCGCCATCTGGAAGCAGATTTCCAGTCTTCGTGCAGCCGGATACCGGATTGATGCAATTCCGTCTCAAGGGTACTGTCTGGCAACAGAGCCTGACTTGCTGGATGAAGCCACTTTACGCACCGCTCTTGGAAACGCGTGTCTGATAGGCCGACGGATTGTCTGTTGCGGGGAAACCGGTTCAACCAATGCCGATGCCTTTTCATTGGCAGAGCAGGGGGCTGAGGAAGGCACGGTGTTGCTGGCTGAACGTCAGCTGGCTGGCAAGGGACGTCTGGGGCGGCGTTGGGAGTCACCAACCGGAGTAAATCTGTATTGTTCAGTGGTGCTGCGCCCCGAGCTTCCCCCCTATGAAGCTCCGCAATTAACCTTTCTTTCCGCTGTTGCCGTTGCCCGCGCCATTCAGATAACCACCGGCCTGCAGCCGGCCATCAAATGGCCCAATGATCTGCTCATGAACGGTCGCAAGGTTGCCGGGTTGTTGAATGAGATGAATGCAGAGACTGATCGGGTCGGTTTTGTGATTTTAGGCATCGGGGTTAATCTGAATATGCGGGCTGACCAGTTTCCTGCGGATTTGCGTACGCCGGCTACTTCCTTGCTGCTTGAGTATGGCGCCCCGGTATCTCGTCAATTGTTTGTGGTCCACCTGTTACGTGAGCTTGATCGTGAGTATCGTCGTTTTCAGCAGGAAGGCTTTGGCCCGGTACGGGAAGAATGGGCCCGCTATTGTAATGCCTTTGGGCGTGAGGTGCAGGTGGATGTCGGCTCTAACTCACTACAAGGGCCTTTTATTGGGATTGACCATGACGGTGCTTTGTTGATGAAGCTCTCTGATGGACGGGTTGAGCGGATACTTAGTGGTGATGTCACCGTCATTTAAGTGATGTCGGGAAGAAAGGAGGGGCGTTTGCTGCTCGTAATTGATGTAGGCAACAGTAATATTGTGCTTGGTATCTACGACGGTGAAGCGCTGGTGCGCCACTGGCGTATTGCAACCGATAAATCCCGTACTTCAGATGAGTACGGGGTTATGCTGAATAGCCTTTTTTCCCTGGCCACACTTTCGTTTACTCAGGTCAAGGCGATTATCATCTCCTCTGTGGTTCCACCCTTAACCGGTGTACTTGAATCACTCTGCCGTGACTTCTTTGCATTACCCCCCTATGTGGTTGGTCCCGGTATCTAAACAGGTATGCAGATT
>NZ_JAOTRZ010000363.1 GCF_030247655.1 Trichlorobacter sp.
TTAATCCCTCTCGTGACTGATCAGCACTGGTGAATGCGCCTTTTTCATGGCCAAAGAGGAGACCTTCAATCAGGTTGTCCGGCAGCGCTGCACAATCGACCACAACAAATTTATTGGTCCGCCGCTCACTGACAATATGAACAGCCCTGGCAAACAGTTCTTTACCGGTGCCGGTCTCTCCAGTAATCAGGATACTTGCATCACAGAGCGCCGCTTGGGTCAGCAAATCCTGGCACTCCTTCAGGCATTTACTGGTGCCGATAATCCCCTCCCGCTTGAAATCAATGCCGGTTGTAAGGTTTTGGCTGGCCAGCTTCTGTTCACGATATTGTAGAGCGCGCAGCAGAGACAGGGTAATTTCTTTGACGGAGGCACCTTTTTCAAGATAATCCCATGCACCACACTTTATTGCCATTTCAGCGCCATGGGGATCACCAAATCCGGTTATGATGATTATTTCCGGGGCGTTGGCATGGCTGATCAGCTGTTGGATGCAGTCCAGGCCATTGCCGTCAGGCATGTTGACATCCAGAAAGATGACATCAAAGGTCTGAGTGCTATTTTTTTCAAGCCCTACTGCCAAGGTGCCAGCACAGGTGGTCTGGTGGCCGTTCTGCTGTATCACTAAAGACAATGACTGGCACATCAGTGGTTCATCATCAATTATCAGTATATTTGCCATCAGCCTCTACCTTCTTAGGATACCCTGTTAAAAACTTTGGTAAGTACCGCAACTAACTCCTGTCGCTCAAGCGGTTTGATGGCGAGTTCTGTAATATAGTCAGCAATTTCACCGTTTGCAGCCATACCATATCCTGCAGTTGGATCATAACCGGTGCAGAGAATGATTGGAATGTCGGGGCGAATCTGTGCAAACCGCGATGCCAGCTCCATTCCGTTCATTTCCGGCATAGCCTGGTCAGTTATAACCAGATCAAAGTTGTTTGGATTATTCGTGAATAATTCCAGAGCGCGTAGCGGATTGTTTGCGGAGATAACGGAATACCCCAGTTGCCGCAGGAGCAAATCTATGCTGAAAAGCAGGTTTTCATCATCATCTATCAGTAGAATACGTTTATTGGCAAAGTGGGGCAGTTGACCTTGCTCAATTTGATCATTCCTCGTGGTGCCCTCTTCACGACAAGGCAGATACACATCAAATTGGGTTCCCTGGCCCGGTTTACTTACTACCGTAATCGCGCCGCCCAGCTTGGTGATAATCCCATGAATAACCGAGAGCCCGAGCCCGGTACCTTCTGTCTGCCCCTTGGTTGAAAAAAAGGGATCAAAAATTTTCTCAAGAGTCCCTTCATCCATCCCGTGGCCATTATCCCGTACGGTGAGGCACAGGTAGTTGCCTGGCAACAGATTAACGAACTGTGCTGAGGCTGTATGATCCAGTTCGCAGCTCTCAAGTACTAGTTCCAACACACCTTGCCCCTGTCCGTAGATAGCATGGATGGCGTTCGTGCAAAGGTTCATAACTATCTGGTGCAATTGGGTCGGATCAGCAAATACCACACCCAGGCGTTGCCCGATTTGCAGGCGGATCTCAATGGATGGGGTGAGGGTTGCACGTAACATTTTCAAGCACTCCTTAACG
>NZ_JAOTRZ010000096.1 GCF_030247655.1 Trichlorobacter sp.
GGATAACGTCAAGAGTATCTCGGTGATCACCCCTCCGGCAGTGACCGAGAAGGTGGTTGAGGCAGCCATTGCGCGCGGTATTACCAACATCTGGATGCAACCCGGTGCAGAAAGTGACGCAGCCATTGAACGCTGCAAGGCCGCCGGGATCAACGTGATTGCCGATCACAGTTGTCTGCTGGTGGTACTGGGCTATCACGAACACTGACTACTTGGCTCTCTAGGGATGAGGATTTTTTTGTTCCAGGACAAGCGCTCAAGGCATGGTGCGGAGGCGTACACTAAAGTACGCCGCACAAGCCATACCGATGAGCGATTGACCTGGGGCGAAAAAAGACCATCCCCTACGGTGTGGTGTGGCGGATATCTTTCCCCTTCACCATAAAGATTACCATCTCGGCAATATTGGTGGCGTGGTCAGCAATCCGCTCCAGAGATTTTGAGATATAGGTCAGACGCATGGCCCGGCTGATGGTGGCAGGATCTTCCAACATGTAGGTGTACAGTTCACGCTGCACCTGCTGATTCAGATCATCCACCATCTGGTCATCCTTGCAGACCTTGATGGCCAGCTCTGCATCACCCCGCACAAAGGCATCCAGAGCTTCTTTAATCATCTGCTCAACCCAGTGAGCCATGCGGGGAATATCAACATACGGCTTGAGCGGCGGTTCCTGATTCAGCTGTCGGGCACGCTTGGCCATGTTGGCACATTTATCGCCTATCCGCTCCAGATCTGTCACTATCTTCAAAGCCAGAGTGATAAAACGCAGGTCCCGACCGGTGGGCTGCCGCAACGCCAGCAGCTCAAGGCACTTTTCATCAATGGCAACCTCATGGCCGTTAACTTCATGATCCATGGCGATGATCTTCTCTGCCAGCTCGGTATCACGATCCACCAGTGACTTGATGGCATCGGTGATCATCTTTTCCACCAGCCCTCCCATGGTCAGAACGTGTTGCTTCAGGTCTTTCAGTTCGGCATCGTAGGATGCCACCAGATGTCCACTCATTAACCAAACCTCCCGGTGATATAATCTTCTGTCTGCTGCTTCTCCGGGTTGGTGAAGATCTTCTTGGTATCACCCATCTCGATCAGCTCTCCCAGGTAAAAAAAGGCAGTTGCGTCCGACACCCGTGCGGCCTGCTGCATGTTGTGGGTTACGATCACAATCGTATACTGTTTCTTCAGCTCGTCAATCAGTTCCTCTATTTTCAAGGTAGAAAGCGGGTCCAGGGCTGAACAGGGTTCGTCCATCAGGATCACTTCCGGGTTGGTTGCAATCGCCCGGGCAATACAGATCCGCTGGGCCTGGCCACCGGAAAGCCCCAAGGCCGAATCATGCAGACGATCCTTGACTTCGTTCCAGATGGCCGCGCCTTTCAGGCTACGTTCAACCGTTTCATCAAGGGTTGCCTTATCGTTCACCCCGGCTATTCGCATTCCGTAGACGATGTTCTCATAAATTGATTTGGGAAACGGATTGGACTGTTGAAAGACCATTCCTACCCGCCTCCGCAGCGAGATGACATCGGTGGATCTACCGGTAATCTCTTCTCCATCCAGGGTAATACTTCCCTCAACCCGGACTGAATCAATCAGATCATTCATCCGGTTCAGGCAGCGTAACAGCGTCGATTTACCACAGCCGGAAGGGCCGATGAAGGCGGCCACCTGATTTTTACCCATGGATAGCGAGATATCTTTCAGGGCATGGGTTGTCCCATAGTAGAGATTAACATGATCAGCCTCGATCACCGGGGGATGATTACTCAGATCAACAGGTTCTGGACTCATCGTTTTTTATCCTTTAGTACGGTTTAAAAGTGCGAAGTAGTATATCTGCGACGCATCTGGTTACGGAAGCGGATTGCCAGACTGGTGGCGGCAATCACAATCAACAATAGCAACAGGGTGGTGACATAGACCATTGGTTTGGCAGCCTCAACGTTAGGAGACTGGAAACCGACATCAAAGATGTGAAAGCCAAGATGCATAAACTTGCGATCCATATGGAAGAATGGAAACTGACCATCAAACGGCAGGGTCGGGGCCAGCTTAACCACCCCCACCAGCATCAACGGTGCCACCTCTCCCACGGCCCGGGCCATGGAGAGCACCAGACCGGTCATGATGCCAGGTGTAGCCATCGGCAGCAGTACCTTGGTCAGGGTCTGAAACTTGGTCGCCCCCAGGGCAAGTGAGCCTTCACGGATTCCCTTGGGGATTGAGGCCAGCGATTCTTCAGTGGCCACAATTACCACTGGAACAGTCAAAAGCGCCAGGGTCAGCGAAGCCCAAAGGATGCCGCCGGTTCCAAAGACGGGAGTTGGCAGCCGCTCCGGGAAGAACAGCTTGTCCAGTGATCCGCCGATGCCATAGACAAAGAAGCCCAAACCGAACACACCGTAAACAATGGAAGGCACTCCGGCAAGGTTGTTGACCGCAATCCGCACCAGCTGCACCAGCCTGCCTTCCCTGGCATATTCACGCAGGTAGATGGCGGCAATTACGCCAAAGGGCAGCGAAAAAACCGACATCAGCAGCACCATCAGTATTGTACCGAAAATGGCCGGAAACAGGCCACCTTCAGTATTTGATTCCCGGGGATCATCAAACAGCAACTCACGGATCTTGCCAAGATAGGCACCAGCCTTGGCAACGGCTGACATGCTGTTGGGCTGGTAGATCTTAACGATCTCCAGCAGTGGCAACTCCTTGCTGGTGCCGGCTGCATCACTGAAAACAGCCGCAGTCTTGTTCAGCTCAGCCTGCTTCTGGTTCAACTGCTCATTCAGGGCGTCAAAGGCCATGGTCAGTTTTGCACGTTCTTCAGCCAGGACGGCAATTGCAGCACTGTTCACCTCAGAACCCTTGTATTCCAGTTTCTGGATCTTGAGCCGCAACTGTTCTGAAGCCTGATTCAGTCTGGACATCTCTTTTTTTATCGACTTTAACCCGCGCTGCTTATCAAGAACAGCAGTATGCAGCTTCATGAGGGTCACGTAATCTGCTGTAACCGGTTCCCCTTCAGCCCCTTTCAACTCTTTCAGAAAGCCGAAGAAATTGCCATGTTCACGTCGTTCAAGCAAATAGGCGTCATCTGGCTTGGCACGTTCCACCACTTCTGAATCATCCACCCAACGAAAGTCCTGTGAATACAGATCACGGTTTCCCACCTTCAACTGCAACCGCTCGACATCAGTCAGGGCATGCCGGCCTGTGGCGGTCAGCTGTCCCATTATGAGACTACCGTCTTTCAGCTTAAGTTGGACCATATCCTTGACCCAGAAGTACCCCAGGCTGTTACCCAGGATAACTGCCAGCAGAGTCAGGGTCATGAACAGAATCAGAGCCAGGGTAGCCCCGGCTGCCAGCACCATCGGTTCGCCACGTTTCCAGTAATTTTTCACGTTACACCTTTGTTTTTTACCGCAGAGGACGCCAAGGAACAGAAAGGGAAACAAAGAACTTTTGTAAAATCACTTTGACAATTTTAAAGCCTTTCCTCTGCGAACCTCTGAGTCCTCTGTGGTGAAATATCCTTAATACCTTCCGTACTTCTTGCGAAAACGTTGCCGTAGCAGTTCTGCTGCAGTGTTAATGATAAAAGTCAGCATAAACAACAACACTGCCGACAGGAACAACGTGCGGTAGAGGGTGCCGAACAGCGGCGCTTCCGGTATCTCCACCGCAATATTGGCTGAAAGCGAACGCAGGCCGTTAAACAGTGACCAGCTCATAATTGGCGTGTTGCCGGTGGCCATCAGCACAATCATGGTCTCACCCACTGCCCGGCCAAAACCGATCATGATCGCGGAGAAGACACCAGGCAGAGCCGAGGGGAGTACCACCCGCCAGGCGGTCTGCCAGCGGCTTGCCCCCAGGGCCAGCGAGGCGGCAGACAGATTGCGGGGTACATTGGAAAGGGCATCCTCAGCGATGGTAAAGATGATCGGAATCACGGCAAAACCCAGGGCGACGGCAATTACAATACTGTTACGCTGATCATAGTTAACTCCGAGGGTACCATAGAGCCACTGCTTCAGATCTCCGCCAAACAAGGCTGCTTCAAGAGGAATCGCCAACTTCCAGGAGAGCCAGAGGGTAACAAACACAATCGGCAGCATTCCCAGAAATTCATACCCCTTCAGCCTGCGTCCAAATGCGGTGTTTTCAGCCAATGGCCGCCAGGCAAAAATGGCAACAAGCAACATAAGCGGTACCATCACAAAGGAGATAAAAAGAGCAAGAATATGTTCATCCATCAATGGTGCCAGCCAGAGACCGGCCAGAAAGCCGACGACTACAGAAGGTACGGCAGCCATAATCTCCACAGCCGGTTTAATCCGCCCCTTCAGGCTCGGCGCCATAAACTGGCTGGTATAGAGAGCCCCCAGCAGTGCCAGCGGCACCGCAAACAGCATGGCAAACAGGGTGGCCTTGAAAGTACCAAAGACCAATGGCATCAGCGAAATCTTCGGCTCAAAATCATCGGTGGCAGCAGAGGACTGCCAGACATACTCCGGCTTGTCATACCCTTCGTACCAGACCTTACCGAACAGAGTAGAAAACGATACTTCAGGGTGCGGAATGGAAAGTTTCCAGGCGATGGCTTTTCCATCAGCGCTGCTTACCACCAGTTTTCGGCCTCGGTCGGCAAAAGCGGCAGCGGCAACCGGCATACCGGCTTTTAACTCCAGCAGCAGCCGCTCGCTGGTCATATGCACCATTTTTATAGTTCCCTGCTTGTCGAACACAGCAAGGGACTTGTCCCGCGGAGATGCCAGTAGACGACTGACCGGCTGTGACAATCCCGGCAGACGGTGAATCAGGGCAAGGTGCTTGTCTTCGCCGCTGCCCGGTTTTGAAACCGGCATCCAGGTTGTTACCTGACCTTTTTCATCACCGACCGCCAGAGAGTAATCGCCCAGTATGGTGGCCAGCGCGGTAATCCGGCGATGATCCTTGAACGCCTGAACCGTTTCAATCAACCGGCCTTCACCCTCACCGGACAGATCCCAACGGACCAGCCAGCCGTTATCGGTTCCCGCATACAGGCTCTGACCCTTGCGCCCCAACCAAAAAGTGGAAATATTGCCGGGCAGCGGATCAGTCAGGCGGTACTGTTGTCCGGTTTTCTTTTCATTACCCAGGACATCTTTCTCAACCAGCTGACGTTGCACTTCAAACTGGTTGCCGGAGATCAGCTGCACACGGATAGATCCGGTTTCTCCCAGCTCGCGACTCTGGCTTGTACCGGTACTGTCTTCAGCAACCAGTGTCTGTAACTCAGCCGGGACTTCAGCCAGTCGTTCAGCAGTGGCTGAGTAAAACAACGGCACCGAAACCTTGGCAATCAGAAACAGGATGCCGATTACCGCAACGATAACAAAAAGTCCGCCTGCCTTAATGATCCATGCAGCCAGCCGATCATTACGGCGTGATTTATCTACAATTCTGGAGGCCATTGACTATCCTGACATGAAGACAGGGGCGACCGGCCGGTCGCCCCATGAATGCATTCCTATTTCAGAGCTTTCAACTGCTCAGCAGCAGCGGAAGCAGGCAGTGGATCATAGCCATCCTTAACCACAATCTGCTGACCTTCCTTGGAAAGGGCAAATTTCAGGAATTCTTCCGTCACCTTGGGCAGCGGCTGACCCGGCTTCTTGGCTACATAGATGTAGAGCATACGAGCCAAGGGGTACTTGCCTGACAACACGTTGGCATAGTTGGCTTCATAGACGGTGCCGTCCTTTTTGTCAGACAGCGGTACAGCCTTAACGCCGGAGGTGGCATAGCCGATACCGGAGTAACCGATTGCAGCGATATCCTTGGCAACACCTTCAACAACCGATGCGGAGCCGGGCTGTTCTTTTACGGTGTTCTTGTAATCGCCGTTCTTCAGGGTGTGCTCCTTAAAGTAACCGTAGGTGCCAGAGGCAGAGTTACGACCAAACAGGGAGATCGGCTTGGCAGCCAGAGCACCGGTTACACCGGCTTGCTGCCAAGTGGTGATTTCAGGCAGACCACGCTTGCGGGTTTTAGAAAAAATGGCGTCAACTTCGTCCAGCGAGAGTGATTTGATCGGGTTATCCTTATTAACAAACACCGCCAGTGAATCCAGGGCCACACCGATCTTGGTCGGCTTGTAGCCATACTTTTTCTCAAAGTCTTCAATCTCCTTGCCTTTCATCGGGCGGGACATGGGACCCAGCTGGGCGGTACCAGCAATCAGAGCTGGCGGTGCGGTTGAAGAGCCTTTGCCTTCAATCTGGATATTGACGTTGGGGTACTTCTTCTTGAACCCTTCTGCCCAGTAGGTCATCAGGTTGTTCAGGGTATCAGAACCGATACTGCTCAGGTTGCCGGATACACCGGATGTTGCCTTGTAGGCAGGCAGCTTTGCATCTACCTTCACTTTTTCTGCATGGGCCGCAGTGGCCATGCAGACGGTGGCGCACAGCGCCAGGACGCTCTTTTTCAACATTGGTACATCCTCCTTGGTATTGTTCGTGTTTTCAGGTGTGTGTAGCTTGATTGCCACCATAAACGTTTTTTGTGACAGGCATGTTACAGCGAGGCAAAAGATTGGAAACTATTGTTACATGCATAGACAGACAGGCTTTGCACCAGCTCTCCGGTCAAGGTAGGGTCGATATGGGGTATCTTGCTCTGGCCGCCCAGCTTGCCACGCACCTGGGCAGACCAGTCATAAATCTGCTGTTCCGATACCAACAGTACGTGGGGACTATTGATCCTGCCTTGCTGGCGGAAGGTGTCGTAATCGGCATTGGAACTGCGCAGCTGCTCATCAAGCAGAGCTGCTGCCTGATCAGACGGCAGACCATCGCCACGGCAGGCCAGTACCCAGCGATGGCAGCGCCCTCCAATGTCAGTCCCCACCATAAACTCCCGTACCAGACCGTCATGCTTACGGTTCAGTAGCGAAACCGCCTGTTCCACCTCGGCTTGGGTCACCTTTTCTTCAAAACGATCCAGAAATTTATCCCGGCCGGTAAACTCAAATCTGAACCGATCCCTATCCAGAAAGCGCAGGGTGTCACCGATGTGGTAGCGCCAGAGCCCGGCACAGGTGGAAAGAATCACCGCATAGCGCTGCCCCACCACCACCTCAGCCAGAGGTACGGCTCGGGCATCCGGCAACGGCGCACCGGTCTCATCAAGCTGTTCAATCGGCACAAACTCAAAAAAAGCGCCATAAAACGGGGTCAGCCGCATGGTTGCTTCACCCTGCACCTGAAAGCCCATGAACGCCTCCGATGAGGGGAGCAGCTCCAGAAAATCAGGGCCGCCTGAAGGAAGCAGGCGCTGATATTCGGCAGCATAGGGGGCCATGCTGGTGCCACCGTGGATGATCAGCTCAAGATTTGGCAACACCTCCGCCACAGAGCGGCCTGATAGGGTCTCCACCTGCTTCAACAGCAGCAGAATCCAGGGCGGCACCCCGGAAATGATGCGGATCTTCTGGTCATCCAGCAGCAGACGGGCCATCCCCTCCAACCGTTGATCCCAGGGGGCCGAAGTCAGCGGTTCCTGCGGCTCCACAAACGGATTCAGCCAGGCGGGGCGTTGCTGCAGGGTAATGGCGCTCATGTCACCGGCCAGCACCCCCGCCCCCATCTGCTTGAGTTGGGTGCTGCCAGCCATATACAGGATCTTGCCCGCTGGAATGTTACTACCCGGCTTGGCAGCCAGATAGCAGCAAAGCATATCCAGAGCTGCCCGCTGGTTCATGCTGAACATATCAGAGGTAAAGGGGATGAATTTGGTTGGCGCAGTGGTGCCGGAAGTCTCACAGAACCAGGGAATCAGGCCGGGCCAGGTCTGATCCTGCAAGCGCAACTGCTGCCCCTGCGGTATGGTTGTCAGACAGGATGCAAACCAGTCATCCCAGAACTGGCGATAGGTGCGGATCGGCACCTGCTGTTGAAAACGGCGATAACTGACATCAAAGGGCAGGCTGGCGAGACCGGTAAAACCATAGGTAACACCAAAGCGGGTGGCAGCGGCCTTGCTCAGCAGGCGTGGCAGCAGTTCACGCTGGCTGTCCAGTGGATCTTTACGCAAAAACTGCCGGGCGCGGATATCAGCAGCGGCACGCAGCGGCAGGGAGATGAGTGATGAAAAACGCAATGAAGCTCCTTATCCTGGATAAAGCGTTCACCGCAGAGAGCGCAGAGTAACGCAGAGGAAATTCAACAAGACAACCAAAAATATTACCCCTTTTGGTACTGCAGTTTTTTTAACAACCACATATTTCTACTCTGCGTACCTCTGTGTCCTCTGCGGTAAAATTCTTTTTAGATTTTGACAATCAGCACTGATCTGTATCATCAGCGGCCTATTTGTTTACACCACCGCCAGGAGCGGCTGATTATGCAGCTTGTTCAACCACTGTTCCATGCGCGGGTTGTAACAATGCTGATGGAAGATCAACGAGGCATGGGCCACTGGATCTGCATCGTTGTTTGAGGCGATCAGGCAGGTCTTGCCTTCCGGAAAGACAGAACGCAGGGCTGCATGGTCAGCACAGAGCTGCAGGGTGGGTGAACCAGGCACCAGAATGCTTTGCTCATCCTCTGCCAGCATGACCAGGGTTGGGCCACTAAAGATGGTCCTGGCCGGAGCTGGTTCAGCAAAGCTGCGCAACGCAAGTACCCGCTGATAGCCTCCCAGGTTAGAGGTATGTTCCAGCACCCCGAAGATCCGCTGCCGGATGGCCAGGTGGCGGGTGGTCAGGTTACGGTTTTCCGCCCCCGCTTCAAACAGCGCCTGAAAACAGCGCCGGGCCCGTTCAAGCTGACGGTTCAGGTCGGTCTCGTCATTGGGATCAGCCTTCAATATTTTACGCAGGTTCGACTCCAGCATCCGCACGCCGCCGCTGCGCTGATTGTCAGGCCGGATCAGGTCGGCGGTACAGAGCACCGGGCTGACCAGCAGCAGACCACGCAAACGGTCATGCAGCTGTTCTGAGGCACGACGTAGAAAATCCACCACCAGGCCTGCCCCGAAGCTGACCCCCATCAGCACCGGCCGCTGCCCCTTCAGAGTTAACTCATCAATCAAGTCTGCCAGTTGGGCTTCAAACAGCTCCTGACTGAATCCGTTACGAGGATAATTCATATAGTAAATACTGCCGTGGCTCCGCAGGATCGGACGCTGGAACTCCACCACCTCGGTGGCATCCGGCACAAACCCGGCAACCACAATGGTGGGCCGCCCCCCGGCAGACTTCTCACAATAGACCTGACAGCGCACTGCATGCAGGCTGTGATAGCGTTCCCACAGCGCCAGTTCACGCGGACGATGACGCTGTTTATAGGGTTTGATCGCTATGGAACGAAAAAACCCGGCAGTGGCGGTAGCCATAGTCATCAACGCCGGGTGACGCTCCGTTAACGGCTGCAGGTGCCTGCTTAACAACTGTTTCATGGCTGCTCTCCCTGTTTCAGGCCTTACGGCCGGTCAAGCGCCGCAGGCGCTCAAGTTGCTGGTCAATCAGATCAAGCTGCCGCCTCATAGTCAGAATCCGCACCAGAAACATGGTCCACCTCGTTAGCACTGTCCGGCCATCATCTGCTGCTGTCCGCCAGCCAGTGCGATACTTGACGTTGGAAAGCTGGTGGTACGGTGGCAGGCGCCGCAGGCAACATCACCGTTAGCCACCCGCACCCAGAGGGTCCGGTTTTCGCTATCGCACCAGTCGCAGGTCCAGTTGTAATAATCATCAAGGGTCTTTGTTCTCATCGTGGTCATCCTCCTGCCTCGTTCATTGGCATCCTTTTTTGTTTGTCAGACCATACCGCTCAAACATGACGTTTGGGTGTCAGGATCCCAAAGAGTCTGCAACATCGTCCAAACGCCTGAAAACAGTTATCAGGCATGCCACAGACATTTTTCTCCATTGTCACAGGGCTGTAACAGCGGCCTGTTACTGTCCTGTTTCACGCATCAAAAGGGAGGAAAACACACCATGACCATTCGCCTGAAACTACTGATCAACAGCCTGATTACCTTTGCCGGTTTTGCCGCTGTCGTGCTGCTGGGCTACTACACCATCGCCGGATTTCAGACCAACATACGGGAGCTGACCACCCGCTCCACCCCGCTGCAGGTCAAGATGCTGCAGTTCCAGCAGACCGTGGAGCGACTCTCCGGTGATCTGCTGCAAACCGGCATGCTGGAAGATCCCCAGGAGCTGCAGAAGCAGACCGCTGTGATGGAAGATCGCCGCAAAAGGCTTGATCAACTGAATAAAGAGATACAGGAACTGAAGGGACTACAACTGGATGTGTCTGCCTTTGCAACCCTTGAACAACAGGTGGCTTCAGCGTTGCGCGACAAGTTCGCCAGCCTGGAGATATTTAAGGCTGAGGTAACCAATCTGAGCGGCTCCATTAAGGCTGCTGAAAAATCACTTGAAGGGATTCGTGATGTTATTTCAGGACTGCGCAGCACGGCAGCACGGCGTGCCT
>NZ_JAOTRZ010000097.1 GCF_030247655.1 Trichlorobacter sp.
CATGTCCGCCGCCTCCTTCCTGGGTATTTCCGGCTTGATCTCCCTCCACGTGTACGACGGCTTCATGTACTCGGTTGGCTGGCTGGTTGCGTACATCACCGTGCTGCTGATCGTTGCTGAGCCCTGCCGTAGCGCCGGTAAGTATACCCTGGGTGATATTCTTTCCTTCCGTACCTCACCCAAGCCGGTTCGTGCCCTTGCTGCACTTTCAACGGTTACCGTTACCACCTTCTATCTGACTGCTCAGATGGTTGGTGCCGGTAAACTGATGATGTTGTTGATGGGAATACCGTACATGACCGCCATCATCGGCGTTGGTATCCTGATGGTTGGTTACGTGGTGTTCGGTGGTATGACCGCCACCACCTGGGTGCAGATCATCAAGGCCGGTCTGCTGATGACCGGCGCAACCGTGCTGGCAATTCTTGTGTCAGTAAAATCTGGCTTCAGCCCGATGCAGTTCTTTGAAGACATCGCCACTAACCAGAATATTATTGATCACGTCAAGTTACTGCCGATCTACCTGAAAGAGAGTGCTGCAGGCACAGCCACGGCTGATGCCGGACAGCGGTTCCTTGAGCCGGGCCTGTTCCTGACCAACCCGCTGGACCAGATCTCCCTGGGTATGGCACTGGTGCTGGGTACTGCCGGTATGCCGCACATCCTGATGCGTTTCTTTACTGTACCGACTGCACAGGCTGCCCGTAAGTCCGTTATCGTGGCCATGTTCATCATCGGTTCCTTCTACATCCTGACCACCCTGCTGGGTTTTGGTGCAGCTCTGCACCTCTCCCCGCAATCTGTCAGTAAGGTTGGTAAAGGCGGCAACATGGCTGCCATGATGTTGGCACAGGCTCTTGGTGGTGAGATTTCCCCGTTTGTTGGCGACCTGCTGCTGGCCTTCCTGGCTGCTGTTGCCTTTGCAACCATCCTGGCGGTTGTGTCCGGTCTGGTTCTGGCTGCCTCCGCTGCCATTGCCCATGACATCTACGTTAACGTGATCAAGGACGGTCATGCTTCCCAGTCCGAGCAGGTTTTTGCTGCCAGAGCCACCTCTTTTGCAGTAGGTGCCATGGGGATTGTGATCGGTATAGCTGCAGAAAACCAGAACGTTGCCCACCTGGTGGCCTTGGCCTTTGCTGTTGCGGCTTCCGGGAACCTGCCGGTTGTGGTTATGTCCCTGTTCTGGAAGAAATTTAATACTGCCGGTGTTTGTGCCGGTCTGGTAGTAGGCACTCTTTCAGCTATCGGTATCGTAATGGTATCCCCGAATATGACCTACCCGGATAAGGTTGCTGATGCAGCAAAAATGGCCTATACCAAGCTTGAGAAAGAAGTTGTGGATGGTAAAGTAAAGCCTGAAGCAATGGAGAAGACCCTCAAGATCATTGAGGCCAAAAAGTTGGAAGAGTCCAAAAATCGTGGCGGAACCTCCTTTCTGGGTCTTGCCAAACCGCTGTTCCCACTTAAGAATCCCGGCATCGTCTCAATTCCTCTGGGCTTCATCGCTGCCATTCTTGCTGCACTGGCATTCCCGAGCAAGAAAGCAGAAGAGATGTGGGACGAGGTGTATGTTCGTCAGAACACCGGCCTGGGTATGGCAAAGGCGGTTGACCATTAGAATTAGTCCGGACAGGGACTGTGTTATGCAATTGAGGAGGCTTCGGCCTCCTCTTTTTTATTTAGCTCGTTTACCTGTTTTCTTAATAAGACCCACCAGTGACTTATCCCTGGTTTTTAGAGTTACCTGTTGCAATTCAGAGATTGGTTTGCCGGTCGGCGCCAGAAGAGAGGAGCTTTTCTGGCTGCCAAGGATCTGGCTGGGGTAGATGCTACGATACCCGGCAATTAAATAGCTAACCATGCAGGCCAGGGCTGCATAAGGGGCTATTCCATTTCCAAACAGTTCAATCGCCATGACAGAAGCAGCAATCGGCGTATTGGCGGCACCTGCCAGCAAAGCCACCATTCCAATGGCTGAGTAGGCTGCAAGATACTCTGGGCTGAACAGTTGGGCGAACAGATTGCCTGCTGCAGTGCCAACAAAGAAGATTGGCGTTACCACTCCACCGCTACCGCCACTGCCCAGGGTAATGGAAGTGGCAATGCTCTTCCAGAACAAGGCTCCTCCTGATATTACCTCACCATGCATCCCCTTTGACAGGGTATCAAGACCAAGCCCCAGATAATTAGGTGAAATAAACTTTCCGATGGCAATCAGCAATACACCACCCAGTAATGCCTTGAATGACCAGTGCCAGGTAAGTTTTCCAAATAGCTTCTCGCCCAATTTCATGACCTCGATCAGCAGCAGGGCAGCCAGTCCGCACCAGACACCCAGCATGATGATCTCAAACAGGCTCCAGCCACTGAAGACCGGTATCTGTGGCATGACCTCATGTGCGTAGACACCTCCCAGATACAGAGCAACGTGATAGCTGACAATGCCAGCTACAAAACAGGGGAAAAGGACATCGTAAAACATCTGCCCCAATACCAACACTTCAACCCCGAAAATGGCACCGGCAACCGGGGTGCCGAATACGGTGGCAAACCCGGCACTGATGCCGCAGATGACCAACTTCTTTCTGTCAATATCTTCTACCCGTAACAGATCTGCCAGTGCCGATGCCAGTCCGGCTCCGATCTGGGCTGCCGGACCTTCTTTACCTGCAGAACCTCCTCCGGCTAGTGTAATGACGGTTGCAACCAGTTTGACCGGAATAACTGCCACCGCAATCCTGCCCATCCGCTTATGAACGGCTTCAATAACTTTTTCCGTGCCGTGACCTGCTGCATCAGGAGCCAGCCAGCGCACTAGGGCACTGCTTAGCAGTATAACCAAAGGTAGCAACAGATAATACGAAGGCAGGTGTGTGATCTGAGTAGTGGACCAGGCAAGTGTACGCAGAAAAACCGTGGTGCCACCACCAACTAATATTCCAACTACTGTTGCGTAACATGACCATTTTATGACGCTTGCAAAAAGGGTTGCCTGTTCAGTAAGGTGCTGTTTCATAGGATATCCTGTACTACATTTCTTGGTTCTTGGCAGACTGTGTCCGTTGTAAATGCAGACGCATTTCAATTACAATTTTGAGTAAATCGTTCTGCTCCGGTATAAACCAGTCCGCCTGGCTTGTCGTGCTTTTTCCAACCCGAATGCTCAAAATATGGTTCTGCTTCAGGGCAAAGATGTCTTCATCTGTCTCATCGTCACCCATGAAAATTGCAGAATTCATACCTGCCAGGTGTAATAGTTCAAGTAATGCATCACCTTTGTGGGGGGCATTAAATGGTACGAGGTTGATCACACATTTTCCCTCAACTATCCGCGGTGTTGGCGTAAGTTTTTTTAACATATGCAGCAGGCGATGATATGCCTGATCCCGGTTGACGGTATGGCGATAATGAACCGACAGACTTGTGCCTTTGTCTTCAAGCAAAACACCGGCATCTGATGTCTCAAGACAGTGCAGCAATTGCATTTTCCAGCTTTGCCCCAGTTCATTAAAGAGGGTTTCTGCCTGCTCCCATCGTGGTAGCCCTTCAGCTCCGTGGTTACCGATCAGGTAGTTGGGGCTAATTTCAAAAAAACGCAGCGCATCACGCCTGCTTCTACCCGTGATGATTGCAACCGGCAGATACTGCATAATCATCTGCAGTTCGTGTTGCAGCTCATTTGAGACGGTGATATTGCCCGGGTCAGGGCTGATGGGTGCGAGTGTGCCGTCCAGATCAAAGGCTATCAAGGTGTGTGGCGTTATAAAGTGACGAAGCGTCTCAAGTCCTGCTGTGCTGAAGATATCTTTCATGCCATTTTTCCGATCCGTGCGGCCAGTTTTTCCCGTTGGCGCACCCTGGCCGCATCCAGCAGCATCCGGCCAGCCCAGCGGTAGACGTTGAAATCCTGTACCAGTGCCCGCATGCTGCGCATTCGCTCCTGTTGTTCATACTCCGGCATGGTTAAGCCCTGGTAAAGCGCATCGGCGGTCTGTTCCACATGGTACGGGTTGACGATCAGCGCCTCATGCAGTTCATTGGCTGCACCGGTGAACTGGCTTAAGACCAGCACACCCCGCTCGTCATCGCGGGCCGCCACAAACTCCTTTGCCACCAGGTTCATACCGTCATGCAGGCTGGTTACCATACAGACATTGCTGGCCCGGTAGTAACGGTTGATCTGCTCAGCGTCATGATGTTCAGCCTTCAGGATGATGGCTTGTTCAAAGCGCTGGTTGATCCGTTGTGCCAAGGCATGCACGCGGATCTCAAAGGCATGGTATTCCTCCAGGGCGGAACGGCTGGGGGCGGCAATCTGGATAAAACTGAATCTGCCCACCAGCTCCGGGTGCTGCTCCAGCATCCGTTCTACGGCAGTAAAACGTTCCAGTATCCCCTTGGTGTAATCCATCCGGTCCACACCTATCCCCAGCAGATGGTCAGCAGGCAGACCCATTTCCGTCAGTATTTCAGTGCGGGTCTGCTTCACCGGGGGCAGGGTCCCCTGCTGCTCTATGGGCCATTGGATCGAGATCGGGTAATTCTCAACCATGGTCAGTTGACCACCGTGAAAGATAGTGGAAGATTCATGTTCAATGCGGGTCTCCAGATAGCGATCCACCGTTTCCAGGAAGTTCTTGCAGTGGAACGGGGTGTGGAAACCGAGGATGGTGCTGCCCAGCATCCCCTGCAGCAGCTCTTCCCGCCAGGGACAGATACCGAAGGATTCAGGGTTGGGCCAGGGAATATGCCAGAAAGTGATGATGGTTGCCTTGGGCAGCCGTTCGCGAATCATCTTCGGCAGCAGGGCAAAGTGATAATCCTGCACCAGCACCACCGGATCGTCCGTGCGCGCTTCCTTGACCACGGCATCGGCAAAGCGCTGATTGATTTTCTGGTACTGCTGCCAATCACTGCTGCGGAAAATCGGTCGTACATGGGCATTGTGGCAGAGCGGCCAGAAACCTTCATTGGCAAAGCCGTAATAATAGCCCTGTTCCTCTTCTTCAGTCAGCCAGATCCGGCGCAGATTATATTCCGGCTTTTGGGGTGGCACCCCAACCCGGTCATGGCGGTCCACTGTCTCCTGGTCGGCAGAGCCGCTGCCATGGGCGATCCAGGTACCTGAACAGGCCCGCATCACCGGTTCAACTGCGGTGACCAGACCGCTGGCCGGGCGATGCACCACAATCCCCTGATCGGTCTTGACATGAATATACGGCTCACGATTGGAAACCACCAGCACCTGATCGCCGGTCAACTGTTTGTTCAGCAGGGCACGCAGGGCAGCCGGGTTCCAGGTGGTGGTCATATCATCGGCATGGCGCCGCTCCGTCTCCAGGTTGCGCAGCAGCGACCGCATTTCCCCTACCAGTGGCTGCAACTCTGCATTGGCTGGTTGACTGAAGGGACGCAGTATCCCTTCCCCCCGCATCATGGCCCGTACCCCTTCCATCCAGCCACGCCAGCTCAGGTGAGCCACAAATACCGTAATCAGAGATATCACCACCCCCAGAACAACAAACAGTATGATCACGTACTTGCGGGTATCTGCACTGCGGCGCTCCACAAAACTCATGTCATGCACCAGTATCAATGAGCCGATCACCCCGTCTTCAACTTGCAGGGAGGTTCTGGAAAGATGCACTGGACCCTGTGAAAGCCGGATCAGGTGGTTCTTTTCCTTTTGTTCCTCTGCAGTGGGTTTACAGCTGATTTCCTTTGGAAACGCGGCAGTTTTATATAGCAATGCATGATCGTTGCCACAGACTCCCAGGGCCAGCAGCCGCTCATCCTGAGTTGCCTTTTGTAACAACTTACTTATTTTAATACGTTCTTTGTCGACAACCAGTGTAGCCAGCGGCTCCTGCAGGGTGCTGCTGATCAGCTGCGAACGGATATCCATATCCCTGGCAAACCATTTCAGGGTAAGTTTATCTACAAGCGGTACCACGGTGTATGCCAGCAGAGCCAGCGCAACAGCCAGCGGAACGACAAAGCGCAGAGAAAGGTGGAGCGATCGTAACGATTTAAAGGTTTTGTTTGGATTCATGGTAATTCCTTGTGATGCTGTCTGTACGCAATTTTGTTCTTGTGATCCCTAAATCAGTTGTCCCAGACGAAATTTCAGCTTGAGCGACTCCTGGAAGCTGCGCACCTGCTCCAGAGCCACCTGCAGACGGGCCTGCTCCATGCCGTTCAGTCGATCATGTGCCACCCGGTTGTCTGGGATACGTCCTTCCCTGAGCGCTTCTACCTGACTCTTTAATCTGAAAAAGACCAGGGCATAAAAGGCCGCCTGCAGGTCATTACCATCCCGGTGATCAATCACCTTGGCCTCCATCAGCCAATGTAACCGCTCCTCGGTGCCGCCTCCCTGTACTCCTTCGTACAGAGCCAGAATCTTGACCCCCTCGGTAATGCTAAAAATACCGGCCTTTTTCAGGTCAAGCTGTCCTTTGTAACTCCCTTTCTCGGTCTGGATCCGGCCAAACCAGCCCAGCGGCACTCGAAACCGCAGCAGGTTGCTGAGCATATGTCCAAGATACATATCATTTTTTTTGAGTCTACCGGAAATATGGTAACGCAGTTCCTGTTCCAGCCGACGATCCCCTGTCAGAGCCCGCAGATCGGCCACCATCCCCACCTTAAGGATGTTTTCCGGGGTTGGCAGACCAAACCAGCCATCCAACACCTGTTTCCAACCGGACAGCGGCATCCGCCAGACCGCGTTGTTGGCCATGATGCCACCGCTGCAGGGGGGAATCCCGATCTCAATCACCGCACTGATCAGCTCTTCTGAAAACGCCACAAGCCGCTGCAGTTCAGCCGGATTGAGGTCGTCGGCGTAGACCAGTGCATTATCCTGGTCGGTGGTCAGGGTCTGCTCTCCACGTCCCTCACTGCCCAGCACCAGAAAGGCAAACCGGTCGGTCAGGTCGCTGAAGGGACCACTGCGCAGAATGGTAATCAGACGGATCAGAATCTGGTCATTCAGATGGGCGATCAACCGCACCAGTTCTTTGACCGGTACGCCGGTGCCGATCAGATGGGTCACCAGCTCCTGCACCTGCTGGTGCAACTCTTTCAGATCAGCAACGGTTTGCGCCTCTTCAATCCGGCGTACCAGTCGCTGGGGGGAGTTGGACTGCAGTCGCAGGATGTCGGAATCAGTGATGATTCCAATCAGGCTGCCGTCATTACCAATCACCACAATCCGGTGGATGCCGTGACGCGATATACGGTGCAGGGCCTCAAACAGAAACTCGTTCTCGGTGATGGAGACAAGCGGGCTGGTCATGACAGCAGCCACGATCAAGCTGCCGGGATCCAGACCCAAGGCAACCACCTTGTTACGCAGGTCACGGTCAGTGATAATCCCCACCGGACTGCCGGCCTCACAGACCACCAGACTGGAAATCCCCTGACGGCTCATCTGCGTCGCCGCCGCCACCAACGGTTCGTCAGGTCTGCAGGTTGCTACATTCCGGCGGCAGTACTGACCCACCGGTTGAAACAGAACATTGAAATCAAACATGGCATACCTCGCAGTGAATCTGATTTTCCTCCAAACCTAAGCCTTCTCTCCGGAAAAGTGTGTATGTTGTATGCTATTTGCTGTTTTAACACGGCAACCCGGCATTCAGCTGAAAGTAGGGCTTTAACAGATCTTCCATCGTGTAGAGTCCAATTGGTTGATTGATAAGATGTTGCGCGGCAAACAGTACGCCATTACCGAATGCCTCACGGGAAATTGACTCATGCCGCAGGCGAACCGTTTGGTAAGGAAAGCCAAAAAGAATCTCATGTACACCGATGATACCGCCGGCCCTGACCATCTTGATATCCTCTTCAGGCAGCGTAAGCGCCTGAGCAATCTTTCGTGCCGTGCCGGATATTTCAGGTTTGGCCTTAAAATGCTCTTCAATAATCTCAATGTCTGTGTAGGGAGCGATCTTTTTAAGGATTTTGGCTGCAATGATCAGAAAATTGATACCAATGGTAATATTGGGTGACCAAAGGACCCTGGTTTGTGATCCAAACAGCTCAAGCACCTGTATCTTGTCCTGGCTGTATGCTGAAATGGCGCTGACAATGGCAACGCCTTGTTCAGCAGCAGCCTGTCCATAGTAGTCAAGTCCGTTTTCTGAAGAGAAATCAATAATGACATCAACGGGCATCCGTCTGATCAGATCTACAGCAGAATATTCTTCTTTTGAATAGATCAGTCCCGGTTCCTTTGACTCAATACCGAGAAACTCAGGTACGGAACGATGCTCAAGGCTGTGCGAACTTCGTACAACCCACTGCAATTTTGTTTCCAGACTTTGCAGCAGAATTGAGGCAACGGCTTTTCCGGTTTTACCAAATCCAATGAGTCCTACTTTCATCTGTAAAGCTCCTTAACACATGCATGTCGCTTCAAACTATGCAATCGGATCGCATGTTGACATAATGGTCCTCGTGTTCCTTGTCACCGCATCACACGCAGGACGATCTCTGCCGGTCCTTTCGTGTTCCTGTTCTTGATTTCAAGGGCTTTCTCCGGCACCTGCAGTTGCTCAGTGAAATGTTTGTGCAGTGTAGTAAGCAACAGACCGTTGGTGCGTCCCGTTACCACCAGCCGATAGCGGTACCTGTCCGGCCCGCCGGGCAACTGTTTGATTACTGCCAGGGCGGTAACACTTTCCGGGGTCAGGCTTCCATCCTTGCTAAAGCTGATTGGCGGTACGAACGGTGCGGTCTTTATCTTCAGATGCAGCGGTTGCTCCAGCGTCTGCTCAAGCTGTCTGGTCAGCAGCAGTAGTTCGTCGTTACTGACAGGCCAGTCACGGCGCAGGGTTGCCGATGCTTCAAGGGGTTGCCTGCTGCCTGAAAAGGCCAGTCGGGTATCGGTCAGGGGGAAGGGGGACAGGGCCGCAGAAAGGAGTTGTTCAGCCGTGCCGACAAGTTTTGATGCCTTGGCGCTGATCTCTGCGACGGTTTCTTTGGGCTTTTGCGGCAGCAGCGGAGCAGTGTGCTGTTCAGGAAGCTTTTCCGATGCCACCAGTACCTGTTCAAGGTGCAGATCAACCGGAGCTCCCAGGTTTTCGTTCAGATCAGATGTAATGGCCTGCTCAACAGATTTGGCAATATAGCTGATGGTATTGACGCTTGCCCTGATATTGGTCCTGTTTTTAAGTTCTTTTACTACATACCCGGTCATCCGGGAGGAATCCTCTTTATTCAGGTACTTCTTCAGCACTTTTTCAACCCGTTTATTAGTATTTACCTTCCTGATATCAACCACCAGTGTATAGACCAGTGGAATGGAAATAAACGCCAGCAGCGCAGCTATGATCAACAGGCGGGTGCGTTGTGAATATTTGATACTTTCAACATGGCTGGTGCGGAACCCCATGATGAAAAAGACCAGATCTGAAGTCAGTACAATCGCTACAAAGTTGGTGAAAAACAGCAGGAACCCGCCCAGGCCCAGCATGATCTGTCCGGTACCCAGACCGTAGCCTGCCACACTTAACGGTGGAATAACCGCTGTAGCCACCGCAACACCGGTGGCGGTAATCAGGTAGTTTCGCTTGGTGCAGAGCGCAACCGCGCCAACAATGCCGGATAGCACCGCAATAAACAGATCATAGATGTTGGGCCTTACTCTGGCCAGGATTTCAGCTGTTGGTTCTTTCAGGGGAGACAGGAAGGTGACAAAGGCAGAAAGCAGGATGGTCAGCGCGACACTGACCGCAATGGTACGAAAGGCCCGCCGGGCCAGCGGCAGATCGCCGATGGTCAGGGCCAGACCAGAAGAGATGATCGGCCCCATCAGCGGTGAGATCAACATGGCGCCGATCACTACGGCCACGCTGTTGGTCAAGAGCCCCAGCAGGGCTATCAGGCCGGCCATCAGCAGCATCAGGTAGTAGATCCAGGAATGTTCAACCCCGGAAACCACTTCGCGGATGATACCCTGATGGTTGACCATCTGGGTCTTCAGGGCCAGATACTCTTTGAGTTTTTTAAGCTGATAGTTGAGTTGACTTGTCTTCACCATTGTCTCCCGTGTCTATAAAATAGTAAAGATTACGAAGATCTTCTGCGCAGCCACTTGTCCAGTTCCACCACCATCAGCACCGAGGCGGCTACGATCAGTACCCGTATCCATTCCGTTGCTGTCAGCGGCACGGTACGGAAGAGCCACTGCAGGGGTGGGGCATAGATAAAGGCCAGCTGGGCCAGACCGGCAGCGATCATACTGTAGAACAGGAACGGATTGCCCAGCGGGTTGATGCTGAAGATGGAATCATATTCTGAACGGCTGTTCCAGGCCTGGAAGAACTGAAAAAAGACCATGGTGGTCACCGCCACGGTACGGGCATTTTCCAGGGAATTCCCCTCCCGTAGGGCCATGGTGTAGTTCCAGGCCACCCCTCCGGCAATCACCATCCCCACCA
>NZ_JAOTRZ010000098.1 GCF_030247655.1 Trichlorobacter sp.
GAAATCTCGTCGGCAGCGTCAGAGTGTATAAGAGACAGCCCTTTGGCAGCTAGGCGCTTCCTATCAACCTTGAAGTTTTTGACAATATAATCACGAACTGCATTGGCACGCCTCTGGGACAAAGCAAGGTTGGACTTATCACTACCAACATTATCAGTATGACCTTCGATCACACCTTTCAGGTTCTTTTGCTCATTCAGGCCGTCACCAACAACCTTCAACTCATCATAGTACTGCTTTTTAATAATTGACTTGCCGATATCAAAATTAACCTTCAGGGAAAGTCTGGAACCTGCTGCAACAGCAGAGGCCTTTGCAGCAGCAGCTTCTTTAACCATCGGCTCAGTCACCTCGACACCGGCAACACTGGTGGCTGTCTTGCCACCTTCGCCTTTACAGGTGAGAGTATAGCTGGTGTTTGCTGCAGGTGTAATCACCTTGGATCCGGAAACAGGCACAGGGCCGACACCAGGCTGGATTTCACAACCACTGGTATTTGCGGAAGACCAGGTCAGAGTTGTGGTTTTACCTTTTTCAAGGGTTGCCGGTTCTGCAGTCAGGTTACTGGTTGGGACAGGTACCGGAGCGGGCATTACCACAACCGGGGCTGCTTTAGGAGCAACAGCCTCAACCACTGGCTCAGCCACAACAACCGGGGCAGGGGCTGGCTTGGGAGCGCCTACAGCGATATGTAGCCCCAGAGTATACTCCACATTGGTATAAATCTTACTCATGCTGTAATTAAGCCCACGCACATCAGCACGCAGGGCAAAATTATCAGCCAGGAACCACTTGACACCACCACCGTAGTTAACAATCCCACGGGTTTTGCTGTTATCAATATTAAATCCGCCAAAACCGGCAGCCAAATAGGGGACCAAGCTGCTCTTGGGCATAAAGTTATAGAGTACGTCACCACCGTAACGCAGCATCTCCATATCACCGCCACCTTTGCGGTCAGCCTTCAAGTAATCAACCACCCCTTCAAGTGCCCAGTTATCAGTGAGATTGTAGCCCAACCGGAAACCAAAAACAGGAGATGTTTCAATACTTTGATTCCCCTGAAAGGTATATCCCCCCACATAGGGAGCAAAAGTAACCGTCTCCCCCCTGTTTTCGGCAAATGCAGCCTGACTTAACCCCATCAGCAGCAGTGCTGCTACGATTCCTGTTTTACGCATTTTGATACTCCTCCTTTCGCGGGTGTAAAAAAACATAAGAGAGTATTTATATCTTTTTTCAATACTCTAATGGTTTATGTTTACCACCATTTTTTTTATTGTCAATTGCTCTACTGACCTTGCATTCGTCAAAACAGACGTTGTATGATGCTGCCAGTGCATAAAAAGCGTATAAATTGGAGGTTCAAGCGTATGTTTTCTACCCGCTTCAGGGCTCGTCGCATCCGTGGCAAAGAGGTATTCCGTCGTATGGTCAGAGAAACGACTATCTCGACCAATGATCTTATCTACCCTATGTTTTCTGCCTTTGGCAGTGGCACAAAAAAAGAAGTTTCCTCCATGCCTGGCATTTACCAGCAATCCATTGAACATATTGTGGCGGAAGCCGGAGAAGTGCATGCCCTGGGCATTCCGGCGGTTATTCTGTTTGGCATCCCCGAAACAAAGGACGCAGTGGGTAGTGATGCCTATGCCGAACATGGCATCATCCAGGAAACGATCCGGGCCATCAAAAAGGAAGTCCCCGGCCTGGCTGTAATCACTGATGTCTGCCTGTGTGAATACACTGATCATGGCCATTGCGGCATCATCAGAGATGGTGATGTGGATAACGACGCCACCGTTGATCTGCTGGCCAGAGAAGCCCTCTCCCACGCACGGGCAGGGGCCGACATGGTGGCTCCCTCAGATATGATGGATGGCCGAGTTGGTGCCATTCGTCAGATCCTGGATGAAAATGGTTTCAGCCATATCCCGGTCATGAGCTATGCGGTAAAATATGCCTCAGGCTACTACGGCCCGTTCCGTGAAGCAGCCGAATCTACACCACAGTTCGGGGACCGCCGTTCTTACCAGATGGACCCGGCCAACCGACGCGAAGCACTACGTGAGGCACAACAGGACATTGACGAAGGGGCCGACATCATCATGGTCAAACCGGGGCTGCCCTACCTGGATATCCTGCGTGATCTGCGCAATGAATACACCATGCCGCTGGCGGTCTATAACGTCTCCGGCGAATACAGCATGATCAAAGGCGCTGCTGCAAACGGATGGATTGATGAAGAACGGGTGGTAATGGAAACCATGTTGGCCTTCAAGCGGGCCGGAGCTGACCTGATCATTACCTACCATGCCAAGGATGTGGCACGCTGGCTGAAAGGCGCAGCCGGATGCTAGTGCCATCTATGTACTGAATTACAATGCAAGGGGAACAACGGATGCTGACCGACATCATCGTTCATATGGACAGGGGTGCCGGATGCACGGCCAGATTGATGGCAGCCATCAATCTGGCGCTCCGTCATGGCGCCCGCCTCAAGGGACTTTACATCATTACCCACCCGCACTACACCTCAAACTCTGATTACCTGACCGACTTTGCCCAGGTGCGGGAATTCTTCATCAATGCCACCTCAAAAGCCGGTGTTGAGGCTGAATGGCTGCTGGTTGACTGGGCAACCGTCGGCACGCCACTCTCCAAAGTTGTTACCAGCCATAGTTACTACGCCGACACCATTCTGGTCGGGCAACCAGCTCAACTGCACAGCCGCAAGACCAACCTGGATTTTCACGAAAGCCTGATTCTCGGGGCAGGTCGACCGATTATCGTCTTCCCTGCCAACGGCGAAGTTTTCAGGTTTGGTGAGCGGATCATGGTGGCATGGAAAGGCGGCCGAGAATCTGTCAGAGCCGTTAACGATGCCCTGCCGCTTCTTCAAGCTGCGTCTGATGTTTCAATTGTTGCAATCGTCACCAACCATACTGAACAGGTCATGGAAGAGCAGGCCATGTCCAGATTACAGCAACACCTTGAACGGTATCGGATCACAGTCCGTACTGAAACAGTGTTTAAACAAAAAGGTACTGTGGCTGAAATGCTACTGGAACAGACCGCCAAGGGGGGAATTGATCTGATTGTTCTGGGCGGGTTTGCCTACAAATCAAACCGGGCACCGGCGTTAAGTCCCCTGACCCAGGAACTGCTGATCAAGGCACCGGTGCCGCTGTTGATCTCCCACTAATAACTACTCCTTCAGCCGCTCTGCCATCTCCCGTTTTTGCTTGCGGATTGCCCCTTCTTCTGCACCCTTAGGGATTTCCCGTTCCGGCAGTTTAGGCAGACTGGGAAGTGAGATCTTCTTATCTGCCTTGGCTGGCTGTGCCACAGGAGCTGTCCCCGATGCAGGCACAGCAGGCGCTGTCGTAGCGACTGGTGGAGCAGTAACAATCCGTTTTACCCGTTTCTTACGGGGAGGAAAGGTCTTTTTCAGGTTAATTTCACTAAACGCAAAGCTGGCGATGGATTCATGGTTGACCAGCACCACAACCTTACCCTTTTCACGCCAGACACGCTTGGCCTTAATTGTGCTACCATCCTTCAGATAGACCGTTGCAGCCTGGGCAGACACCGCCCAAACCAGCAGCAGAGCCAAGGCACAGAACAGCTTTTTCATGTTGACACCTCCCGGTGAGTTTAAAATTATAAAAACTATGCTATCCTCTATACCCTGAGATCACTTCAGGAGCAAGTGACCGGCAATAAAAAGTAGTTCCTGGGTGCAGTATTTTTAGTTTCAGCGGCACTGAACATGTGCTATAAAAATTACTCTTCCTTTCTTTTACTTTTGTTGTCACGGCAGGTGTCCATGGTGGATCAGGCCGCAGACATAGCGATTGTAACCGTTATGACAACAGTACCCCCCATACTGCTTGTCATGACGGCTTGTCTTGTGTTGACCAAAGCACCATCATGGCTTCCAGCCAGGACAGTATCAGCAGCAAAGCATCTCATTTTCTCTTTTTGTTTCTGTCGTCTCCCCCCAACTAGAAGAACTCTGTCATTGAAAACAAGTAGTTGCAGAGCATCAGCCACCAGCATGGCAAACTATTTTACATCCCGGCCCGTTGTCATTACCTGACTCGAAGTAGCCAACACACCCATTTCATGCAAAGGGAGGAAAAACCAATGGAGAACGTAAATGCCAAGGACCGTAACGGCCACACCCAACTGATCTGCGCCTCCAAGCAGGGGCAGATTGATAGCGTCAAAGACCTGCTGCACCGTGGCGCCGATATCACCGCCTCCAGCGATAAAGGCAAGACCGCCCTGCACTACGCTGCTGCCAACGGCAAAACCGAAATCGTTAAAATGCTGATTGGAAGCGGTGCCGAGGTTGATGCCCGTGATCGTGACGGCCACACCCCGCTGATGCTGGCCGCCATTTACGGCTGTAACCTGACGGTCCAGGCACTGCTGGAAGGGGGGGCTGACCCCCGTGCAAAGACCAAGTGTGGCAATACAGCTGTACTCTATGCCGAAAATAACAGCCATCCGATTGCAGCAACCCTTCTAAAAAAAGCTGAGCGAAGCAAAGCCGGTAATGCCTGATCTAGTGCCCTAAACGCCGTACATCTCCGACACCAGCCCTTTGACACAGTTGAAGGGCTGGTGTTTTTTTATTCAAGCAGCTATGATAAACTTTTATTTATTCCCACGAAGGAGTTGTAGCAATGCTTACCACCTCTGATTTTAAAAAGGGACTGGTGATTCAACTGGATGGCGCCCCCTGCCTGCTGATCGATGTCACTGTCCAATCCCCCTCAGCCCGTGGTGCCAACACCATGGTCAAAACCCGCTATCGCAACCTGTTAACCGCCCAGGTACTTGATCGCACCTTCCGCTCCGGCGACAAGGTGGATGAAGCAGATTACGAGCGCCACAAAGGACAGTTTCTCTATGCCGATGGTGATCGTGGCGTCTTTATGGATATGGAAAACTATGAGCAGTTTGAGATGGCTGAGGATGCCTTTTCTGCCATTTCGCCCTACCTGTTGGAGGGGACCGAAGTAACTCTGGGGCTTTTCCAAGGCCGCATGGTTATGGCAGAACCGCCAATGGTGGTTGAACTGACCGTTACCGAAACAGCGCCGGTCATCAAGAATGCGACCGCAACGGCAGAAACCAAGGATGCTATCCTTGAGACAGGCCTAAAGCTAAAGGTTCCTCCCTACCTTGAAAATGGCATAAAGATCAAGGTCGATACCCGTGAAGGCAGGTTTATCAGCCGTGCCTGACCTGAAATGCCTTGACATACAGAGAAAAACAGCTGTATTAGTACACTTTGCTGCACGGGCCTATAGCTCAGTTGGCTAGAGCCACCGGCTCATAACCGGTTGGTCCCAGGTTCGAGTCCTGGTGGGCCCACCATACCAATCCCCCCAGCAGAGGTTCAGGCCGGATGCGGTCAAATAATTACCGATCAATAACGACCATAGGTCAAAAAGAGTGCATCTCACAGGGATGCACTCTTTTCATTTATATAGCATGACCAATCCAAAACTGTCAGACATAGCTGGAATCATTAACAAAAAATACCCATTTTCACTAGCCGAAGACTGGGACAATGTTGGACTCCAGCTAGGCGACCCTACCACAGAGATACGACGGATCATGGTGGCCCTTGACCCGCTCCCCCAGGTCATAGCATCCGCCATCAACAACAATTGTGACCTGCTGATTACCCACCACCCCCTGATTTTCTCTCCACTTCGCCAGATAACCTCTTCAACCAGCGCCGGCAGCAGCATACTCAAGGCAGCCCAGAGCAACCTGGCCCTGTTGGCCATGCATACCAACTACGACATTGCACAAGATGGATTGAATGATCTGCTGGCAAAGCATATCGCTCTTGGACAGACCCGTCCCCTCAAGATCACCGGACGGGATGAGCTGACCAAACTGGTGGTCTTTGTACCGCAAGAACAGCTTGAAAAAGTTCGCACAGCATTACTACCCCATGCAGCATCTATCGGCAACTACCAGGACTGTTCCTTCAGCACTGCTGGTGAAGGCACCTTTCTTCCCCTGGCCGGGGCGCAACCGGCCATTGGTACTATTGGCAAGCGTGAAAAGGTGGAGGAGCAACGTCTGGAATTACTGGTTCGGCGTGAGCAGCTCGCCAAAGCAATCCGCATCCTGCTGGCCGTGCACCCCTACGAAGAACCAGCCTTTGATTGCTATCCCCTGCTGAACGAAACACCACCAAAAGGGCTGGGAAGAATCGGCTCACTGCCAGAGCCGGTCAGACTTGCAGACTGGGTTGCAGACCTGGCAGAGACATTGAAATGCACATCCGTCCGTTTCGTCGGTGATCCAGCTGGAATGATACAAAAGATCGCCCTCTGCAGCGGCAGCGGCGCCTCGCTGCTACGGGATGCAGTCCGTGCCGGTGCTGATCTACTACTGACCGGTGACATCAAATACCATGAGGCACGTGAGGCAGAGGCCCAAGGGATAGCCCTGGTGGATGCAGGGCACTTTGGTACCGAAATCCTTATGGTGGCCGCCATACGGGATTTCCTCGGCAACTCGCTGAATAATGCTGGCTATGCTGCAGAGATACTGACGGCAGATTGCGAACAGGATCCTTTCATAACCATTACCAGGCATGACAACAGATGAACGCATTTCAAACAAGGAGTCAGAAGTGAAAAAGAAACTTGACCTGCTGGAAGAGCTACAAGGTATTGACCAAACCATTGACGGTAGAAAGGCTGAGCAGACGACGCTCAAGACTGACATTACAGAGCTTGAGCAAACTCTGGCTTCAGTTCAGTCAGCCCTTACCGGGCATCAGACCCAGATGACTGAGCTGCGCCGCGAAAGGGCTGAGCTGGATGCTGCCATGCACACGGAGCAGGAAAATATCAAGCGTTCTGAAACCAACATGAAAGAAATTCGCACCAACAAGGAATTTCAGGCTATTGGTCGTGAGATTACCGCTGCCCGCAAGCAGGTGAGCGACCTTGAAGAACAACAGCTGCAGATTGATACCCGGATTGAAGAACTGCAGACCACCATCGACGCCTGTCAGGCTGAACTTGCTACCCTCGCCGACAGCACTAAAAATGGTAGTGATGAAAAGCAGGCTTGCATTGCAGCCCTGCAAGGCACTATTGATGCTGCTACTGCCAAGCGTGACGTAATAGTTAAAGAGCTTTCAAGCAGTCTGGTGCGCCGCTACGCACAACTTCGCGACCAGCGCCGGGGCCAGGCACTGGCAGAAGCTCGTGACGGTTCATGCATGGGCTGCAACATGCAACTGCCGCCACAGCTGTATAACACCCTGTTCAGAGGGGATGAAATGTACTTCTGCCCCCACTGCCAGCGCATCCTGATCCTGAAGCAGGAACCGGCAGCAGCAGAATAACTGACCGAATTATATAGAAACGGGAATTTCTTCGTTTCAGGTCTGGCACGCTGATTGAGCGCGCCGCAGCCGGGGCGGAGAAAGACCGTTTGCCACAGATTGGTTGGAGTAGGCCAGATGATCGCTGTCTGACACCGTCAGAGGGAGGAAAGTCCGGGCTCCGCAGGGCAGGGCGCTGGGTAATCACCAGCGGGGGCGACCCCAGGGAAAGTGCCACAGAGAGAAGTCCGCCCGTTTCGACGGGTAAGGGTGAAAGGGTGAGGTAAGAGCTCACCGGGTTCGGTGGTGACATCGGATGCCAGGTAAACCCCGCCAGGAGCAAGGCCGAATAGGGAGGCGTTAAGGGTGGCCCGCCCGTGCCTCCGGGTTGGCTGCTTGAGGTCATCGGCAACGATGATCCTAGAGGAATGATCGTCACCTGTTGACAGGTAACTGACAACAGGAACAGAACCCGGCTTACGGCCTGCTCCAGCCAATTTTTTCAATTTTACAAGGAATACTCCATGATTTTAGAATCAGATCTGGTACTGGTACATGTGGACAACAAGCCCGGCTTTTATGCCCGGGCTGAAGAGATCAGCCCTGATGTCAAGGCTGGTTGGTGGCAGGTAAAACTGCTGGTACTGACCTTTCCATTGCAGGTCTTCACCTGGATTCTGGATGAAGAACAACTGGATGAGGCCCCCTTCACCATGGGTGGAACCCCGCTGCGTCTCGAAAAACTGGTTTCTCCCCTTGAGGAGGAACGGCGCCAGCTGGAAAAGCAGGCTAAGGAAGCTCAAAAGACCGCCCCTGCCGATGCAGGCCAGAAAGTCGTCTCCCTGGCTGATCGCCGAAAAAAATAGTTATTTTCCGTAATGTTAGACCGAAACCGGCTGTTCATAAATCAACAAGTAGCCTGACAAGGCAAAATAACGAGTATAATTTCCGGAAAGAACATGCAAACTTAACGAGACCTAACGCCCCGCTTTCCGGGGCGTTTTTGTTTGTCCACCTACGACACCGCTGCCACTTTGCCTCCTCTATCTGCTGAATAAACAGACAATCTCCAGATCGTCCACCAGACAAATCCAAGCAACTTTAGCAAGTTACACATTGGCACACTCTGTGCTAACCGTTTTATGTGTTTTTCGCAAAGGAGGCAGACCATGAAAATCGCATTTACCACCACCAACGGCAGCATGATTGATCAGCATTTCGGACAGTGTGAAAGCTTCCAGATTTGGGAAATTGGGCCGGATCAGGCATCATTTATTAAATCAGTCACAACGGAAGAACATGGGGCTGACGAAGAGGACCGGATCAGTGCCAGAGCCAAGATCCTGTCTGATTGCGCCATTGTCTACACCATGCAGATCGGTGGACCGGCGGCGGCTAAACTGGTTGCCCAGAAGATTCACCCGATGAAAACCAACACCGAAGTCAGCCTGCCGGATACCGTAGCAAGGCTGCAAGAGGTATTACGGGGCAATCCGCCACCCTGGCTGCGCAAGGCGATGAACAAGGGACAAGTGACATCATTTGAAGATGCAGAATAGACTCACTAACCACACAGGAGGTGCCAAATGGCCTACATCACCGGATTAACCAAAGACAAGCAGGAATGGACCCCGCAGTATATTGTTTCAATAGACGAAGAAACCTGCATCGGCTGTGGACGCTGCTTCAAGGTCTGCAGTCACGACGTGCTGGCATTTGAAGAGCTGGACGAGGATGACTCAGCCAAGATGTTCATGCGGGTAGCCAACGCCGGCAACTGTATCGGCTGTGAAGCCTGTGGCAAGACCTGTTCAAAAAAGTGCTTCACCTTTGCACCGGTAGCAGCATAAGGAATCAGATGTTTTTCCTTACTGGAACAAGAAGGGAAAAATCATGTTGATTGCCGTAACATCATCCGATGGCAAACATATTGATACCCATTTCGGCAAGGCTGATCGTTTTCTGGTGTACGAAGTCAGCACAGGTGAGCCTGCACTGTTGTATGAGGTACAGGTTCCCCGGTACTGCGACGGGGCCGGGCCGGGGCATGACCTGATGGCAGACAAGCTGGCTGCCATTACCACCGGACTAGGTGCCTGTCGGGTGGTGGTGACCGCCATGATCGGCGAATCCCCGAAAGAGGAGATGGAGCGACTGGGGGTTGATATTATCAGTCTTAACGGACCGGTTGCTGATGTATTAAAAGAAGTCATCAAGTTGTACTAACTTAACAAACTTGGTAAAGACAGCTTACCGCAGAGGATGCGGAGTAACACAGAAGAAAGTCAAGAGCCCCGAATAAACGTTTAACGGTTTTGTTTGAATAGCTCTTTACGGTTCTTCTGTTTTACTCTGCGCACCTCATGTCCTCTGCGGTAAAAGCTGTTTCAGGTAAAGGCTCTCAATGTCGAGTACCGCCTTCAATCTCTGCAATCTGCCACCCTGGGTGATCGCCTCGCGTCACTTCAATGAACATCCGCAACCACTGTTTCTGCAGGGGGTGCGGGACGCCAACCGTTTTCTGTTTAACAAACTTGATGCCGTTGAAAGCCGTGAAGAGCGTGGTCAGGTGTTCAGTGACTACCTTTCAGTTAAGTTCCAGCTGCACCATGAGGATGGCCACACTGATTCTGCCAGAAAGGCGCTGCGTAACAGCTATCTGCGCTTCCTTAAGGGCTGGATGATGGAGAGCAACTCGGTGGAAGGGGCGGTCTTAAAAAGCTGGGTGGAGAGCAGAATGGGGATCGCCCCCACCTTCCACAATGGCCGGATCAGCGGCGCTGATTCTGAGGCTCACTACCGTTATATTGTAGATCGGACCCGAGGCAGCAAGCGGACCAATGCCATCAATGCCCAGCTTGATCTGCTGTACGAATACTGCCAGTACGAACTGCAGCGCAGCCACGGTGATCTGGCCTGCCTGACCCTGTTTCGCGGCACCAACGGCGCCACCGAAGATCAGATCCTGGAGCAGGTGGGCAAACGGGAGCAGATCGTCAGGCTGAACAATCTCTGTCTCTTATACACATCTCT
>NZ_JAOTRZ010000099.1 GCF_030247655.1 Trichlorobacter sp.
GAGACAGACCCAGCAGCGACAGAGGCGGGGTGATAAAATCCCCCTCCTGCTTGATGAAATCAAACGACTCCTGTACTGCTTTGTCCTTGGCTGCCTCCTTTTTCTTTTCCTTTTTGAAGAAATTAGGACGTGCCGTAGGGGTTGGCGGCACTGAATCTTTAATCACCGGCCCGCTGGCAGGAGCGGCCTTCCCTTCAGCCAACGCCTTGTCCCGTTCACGTCCCTCTTTTGCATGGGCATTCCGTTCCTTGCGGGCAGCCCACTTGGTACGCAGATTTTCCAGCCACCAGGAGGCAAACAGCATAAAAGAGAAACCGGACAGGATCATGATTGAAGCAGCCAAAAGCGGCAGCAACACCAGCAGGGCACCAAAGGCGTTCATACTTCCCCGCAGCATCAGAACGGTTCCCCGTCCGATCAAGCCACCGGTGGGAACCTGTTGTCCAAAAAAGGAGGTTGATTCAATACTAAAGGCGAACAGTGATGCCAGCGAGAAGAGCAGACCGATAAAGGCGGCAACCTTGTAAAAACGGAGGCGGGGTTCCTTGAAGCGCAGCAGATTGTAAGAGATATACAGCAGCGCACCGGGTAGCAGGTATGATGCCAGACCAAACAGCATGAAGAACAGATCAGCAATCTGGGCCCCCAGACGTCCACCCAGGTTACGGATGCCTCCTTCGGTTGACCAGCTGTTCAGCGACTGATCTGCCGAGCTGAAGGTGATAAAAGCCAGCAGGATGAACAGACCAACAGCCCCGACACCGATCCCCTGAAGTTCTTTGGTAAGCTTTACTTTACGTGTTTCGTCCACGGCGACCTTTACAGTACCTGATAATTAACAACAAATTCGGGTGGGTGCATGATCGCCTTTTTAACTGAGCAAAGCTCAGCCGCCTTGACAATCGCCTTCTGGTAACGCTCAGGAAACTCGGGGGGCAGATTGATCGTCATACTCACCTTGCTGACCCGACGTTTGCCCTGAGGATCCAACTCAAATTCGATATCTTGCGTCAGTGATACCTTTTCAGTTGGAATCTTGCGGGCATTACAGAACTCAAGCACATAGATACCAGCACAGGTACCAATGGAGCCGAGAAAGCAGGCAAACGGCTCTGGGTAGGCTCCATCGCCTCCATTTTCGATAGCCTGATCGGTCATCAACTGCAGACCATTCTCAAATGTGGCGGCAACTTTTTTGCCACCTTCAAAACTGATATCTATCTTCACTTTTTAATCTCCTGTTCGTCCTTCTTTGGCGCAGGTGGTGCAGGTTTACGATCTTTGTCAATCTCCAGCATGGAGGTCATATCTTCAAACTGGCCCATATACAGCTCAACCTCCGGGGTTTCACGGCGTAGCAGATCCAGGCGACGTTTTTCCAGGCTGCGCCGAATCCCCTCCAACGTCTTGAACTTGACCTGCACCCGTGGACTCATATTGGCCTTGGCCTCGTCAAAATCAGGGTACTGCAGATTCATCAGGGGAGTGTACGAAAGGGTACGCTGCCGGAAGTTAGGGTATTCCCAGAGGATGGTAGCCTTGGCATCCACAATCTGAGCCGTCATGACCAGAAAATTATAATCCGTGTTCAGAGAATCCAGCAGATTGGCGGAGGAGATCTTGTCCGGGCGGGTGATGCCGCTGACAATCACAAACATGACCGCATCAAGGCTGTTTTTACGCATGAAATCAGACAGGACATCTTCTTTCCAAAAATATTTGTTGTACTGAATCGCCGCATCATCACGACGTTCCCGCCGGAACAAGGCGCTGGCAAAGACCGCCTTCGGATCGGCATCCAGCAGGGTAACCGCATAGAAGCTGTTGGTATTTTTCACCAGCCGCAGCAAATCCCGCTCAAAAGAGCGGTTGACATTGGTCAGCAGGGTAATCAGTTCTTCCCGTTGCGGATGACGGATGTCAGAATCAGTATCGACAATGATTGGCACCACTCCCAATACTTTCACTTTTTCCGCCACCGCATCCTGCGGCAGATTATAATAGTTATGGGCGCAACCCCCCAACAGGGGCAGTAACAACAAACTCAACAGCAGCACCAACCGTTGCATAGATCCTCCCGGTTCCATCGTATCGTGATGTAGTTTATCTGTTCCAAAAATCCTGAATGTTATACCAGATGGTAACGGCATTTTCCAGAGCTATCCAATTAAGCGGTAACCCACCCATTTTACATTGACTCTCCGTGATCATTCACGTATTTTACCGACCACAACCTGCTTATCAAGAGTGGTGGAGGGATAAGGCCCGACGAAACCACAGCAACCGGTCCCGGTAGGGGCGTCAGGTGCTAAATCCTGCCGCAAGGCGAAGATGAGCGAGGATCTTGACGTTACTCAAGGCCCCTGCTCCCATACAAAGCAGGGGCCTTTGTTGTTTCGGGGTGATCATGTCCATCGGCGTTGTGCAAGAACAGTCCATAACCTTTGATTCCGGTATCCGTTTGGAAAGTGGTCGGATACTTGCGCCAATCACTTTGGTTTATGAACTCTACGGCACCCTGAATGCTGACCGCTCCAATATGATCATGGTGGAACACGCCTGGACCGGCGATGCCCATCTGGCTGGCAAACGCAGCGAAGATGACCCCAAGTCAGGCTGGTGGGATGCCATTGTTGGACCCGGCAAGCTGCTGGACACCAACCGTTACTGCGTACTCTGCTCAAACGTAATCGGCTCCTGCTATGGCTCCACCGGCCCGGCCTCCATCAACCCCAAGACCGGCAAACGCTACAACCTTACCTTTCCGGTCATCACCGTCCGCGACATGGTCCGCGCTCAGGAACTATTGCTGGACCATCTGGGGGTCAAGCGCCTGCTCTGCGTCATGGGGGGCAGCATGGGCGGCATGCAAGCATTGGAATGGGCCACCCAGTACCCGGAGCGGGTCGCTTCGGTGATCGCCCTGGCCACAACCCCACGCCCATCGCCCCAGGCTATATCACTGAACGCCGTGGCACGCTGGGCTATCTACAATGACCCCACCTGGAAAAAAGGGGAGTACAAGCACAACCCCAAGGATGGTCTGGCACTGGCCCGTGGCATCGGCCATATCACCTTCCTGTCCGATGAATCAATGTGGCAGAAGTTTGATCGCCGTTTCTCAGCTAAAGACGGCCTGTTTGATTTTTTTGGCCAGTTTGAGGTGGAGCGCTACCTGAACTACAACGGCTATAACTTTGTTGATCGTTTTGACGCTAACTGTTTCCTCTATCTCGCCAAGTCGCTGGACCTGTATGATGTGGCCTGGGGCTACGAATCCATGGCTGATGCCTTCAGCCGGGTGCAGGCCCCGATCCAGTTTTTTGCCTTCAGCTCAGACTGGCTCTACCCCCCCAACCAGACTGAAGAGATAGTCACCTGCCTGCAAGGACTGGGTAAGGAGGTTGAATACCACCTGATCCAGTCTGCCTATGGTCATGACGCCTTCCTGCTGGAGCATGAAACCTTTAGCCCAATGGTCCGTTCCCTGCTGGAACGGGTCGCCCCCTAGCCGATGTCCTGCCCCGCTGATGTTGATCCCAAGCTCTGGCGTTCCTTACGTAACGGCGTTGGCAGGGCTATTGGTGACTTTGGCCTGATCAAGGATGGCGACCGGATCTGCGTTGGCATATCTGGCGGTAAGGACTCCCTGCTGCTGCTGATGCTGCTGGTTGAGATGCAGCGTCGCGCCCCGATCAGCTACCAGCTGGTGCCGGTTACGGTGGATGCCGGATTCCCTGGTTTTGACACCGCACATATCCGTAATGTTGTCGCACGTCAGGGACTTGAGCTGAACATTGAAACGACTGACCATGTTGATCTGATCAATGCCAAGCTGCGACCCGGTTCATCCTACTGTTCCTTCTGCGCCCGGCTGAAACGTGGTGCCCTGTATGGTGCTGCCCGCCGTCTGGGCTGCAACCTGCTGGCCTTGGGACACCACCGCGACGATTTTATTGAAACCCTGCTACTGAACCAGTTTTTCATCGGCACCCTCAAGGCTATGGCTGCCAGGACCGTCTGTGATTCCGGCGATATTACGGTAATCCGCCCCCTGGTCTATGTTGCTGAGGAGGATATAATTTCAGCAGTACAACAGGCCGGGATCAAGACCGTCAGCTGCAACTGCCCGGTGGCTGATGCAGATCATCAGCGGCAGCGGATGAAACAACTGCTGCGTCAGCTTGAGCAGGAAATCCCACAGATCAAAAACAGCCTGCTGGCAGCACTGGGCAATATACAGCCCCGACACCTGCTGGACCGGCACTTGACCAAGGAAGGTACACAATGCGCATAGGACATGGCTATGACGTCCACCGCCTGGTGGAAGACAGAAAACTGATCATGGGCGGGGTGAATATCCCCTATGAAAAGGGATTGCTGGGACATTCCGATGCCGACGTACTGCTACACGCCATAGCCGATGCCCTGCTTGGTGCCTTGGCCATGGGTGATATCGGTAAGCATTTTCCCGATACAGATCCGACCTTCAAGGGGGCTGACTCAATGAAGCTGCTGGAGCATGTGGTTGGCCTGATCAGTGTAAAGGGCTATTGTGTTGGCAACCTGGATGCCACCATCATTGCCCAGAGGCCCAAGATGGCGCCTCATATCCAGTCAATGCGGGAAAATGTCGCACGGGCCTGCGGAGTGGAAGTTGACCGGATCAATGTCAAGGCCACCACTGAAGAAGGGCTGGGATTTACCGGCACCGGCGAAGGAATTTCAGCCCATTGCGTGGTGCTGCTGATCCAGAAATAACCATCAAAACTATTTTTGTAGTAGAGGAATCGCCCATGGAACAACAGACCGTCTTAATCGTTGAAGATGACGAAATGACCTCGGCAATGCTGGAAATGATTGCAGCTGAAGCCGGTTTTCACACGCTGATTGCTGCCGATGGTGTAACCGCCATCGAGTTGTACCAGCAGCATGAGCCCGCTGTTGTCCTGCTTGACCTTAACCTGCCCCAGTTAAACGGCTATTCCTTTGCTTCGCTGGTCAGAAATTTCTCAGACCACAAGCCACGGATTATTGTGGTCACCTCAACTCCGGCTGAGTATGAACAGCACTTAAGCGATCTGGCTGATGGTTGCCTGACCAAGCCGATCAAACGACAGGAGCTACTCGATCTGCTCGCATAAAAGTACGTGCACTTTTTTCTTAAAAACGCTATACAAGACTAATGTCGTCCCATTAACCGGATGCAGATTACTTATCAAATAGAAGGAGATACAATCATGATTGAAAAAGTTCAGGCAGTACTTGATCAGGTCCGTCCCATGTTGCAGCGTGACGGTGGCGATGTTGAGCTTATTGAAGTAGTTGATGGCATTGTAAAAGTAAAACTGCAGGGAGCTTGCGGTTCCTGCCCAATGTCCACCATGACGCTCAAGATGGGGATTGAAAAGGCGATTAAGGAGCAGATTCCTGAGATCATTGAGGTACAGCAAGTCCGCTAATTTTTGTTGGCGTGCCCAGAAACAGAAAAACCCGGTTTATGCCGGGTTTTTCTGTTTCTGGTTAATTGTAATCGGATTAACCGATCAATTTCCCACCAATATGGCTCAGTGCCGGCCAAGCAACGTTCAGGGCTGCGCCTGCTGCGAAGAGGCCGAACACGCCAAGCACCCTTCCAATGTATTTCCTGTCATCTAAATCGGAATAACTGACTTTAACTTTCATGATACGTTCCTCCTATAATGTAGTTAGTTAGGCTGGTTAGTTGAACAGACTCATCAAGCCACTGACCGTACCGGCTGCCGACCAGGTAATAAAGCCACCCAGAAATACTGCTGCCCCTGCAAAGATTGCCAGACTACCTTTTGCGGTGGTTTCTGCCAACAGGACTGAGAAATTGTTTTTTGCTTTCATGACGCTTCTCCTTTGTTTGTGTTTTTATGGTGCGTATCGTATAACTGGGATCTTGTTTTGGCACTCTCTTGATGTGCCGTTCTTGATTTTCTTAACTACAGTTTACGTGCCAACATTAACAAACAAACTCATTTATTTTTATTTACCTTTAATTTAAGCATGTTACATACATTCAGTCGGTCCATCGAATTTAATTGATGTACTGTTTTTAAGTCTGTGTTGCATCCGCAACTGCAACAGACAACCAGGCAAAGCAATACGCAAACCATATAGATACAGCCAGTTATATAGCGTTGCATGCAACAGCGTTGCGTTGCATCACTCGATTGGCAACAGCAACAAAGGAATTAACAAGCACCCCCATGAAAATCAAACGACTCGAAATAGCCGGATTTAAATCATTTGCCGACAAGTCTGTGCTGGACTTCCAGCAGGGCGTGACCGGCGTGGTGGGCCCCAACGGCTGCGGTAAATCCAATATTGTGGATGCTATCCGCTGGTGCATGGGAGAACAGTCTGCCAAGAATCTGCGTGGCAAGGCGATGGAGGACGTAATCTTCCTTGGTAGTGAGAACCGTAAGCCTTTGGGAATGGCCGAGGTATCGCTGGTCTTTTCCACTGAAGATGGACGTGCTCCGGCCAAGTATCTTGAGTTTAGCGAGATCCAGCTGACCCGCCGCCTTTATCGTGATGGTGAAAGTGAATACCTGATCAACAAAACCCCCTGCCGCCTGCTTGATATCTCTGAGCTGTTCATGGACACCGGTGTCGGCACCAAGGCCTATTCTATTATAGAGCAGGGCAAGATCGGCCAGATCCTGCATTCGCGCCCGGAAGAGCGCCGGCTGCTGATAGAAGAGGCTGCCGGCGTCACCAAATATAAGACCAGAAAACAGTTAGCCCTTAAAAAGATTGATGCCACCCGCCAGAACCTGCTGCGGCTTTCCGATGTGCTGGGAGAAATCAAACGCCAACTGAATGCCCTGCAGCGACAAGCCAAAAAAGCAGAAAAATTTCGCGAGCATCGCGAAGAGCTGCGGGAGATTGACCTGCTCTTCTGCTTACATCAGGCAGATAGCCAGCAGGCTGAGCAGCAGCAGACGCAGCAGCAGCTGAGTGAACAACAACAGCGGATGCAGGAGGTAGCAAGCGCCGCCGACACCTCAGAAAATCTGGTTGAGCTGCAACGTCTGGCAATGCTGGAATCGGAAAAAAGCCTGTCAATCCAGCAGGAGGAGCTGTTCAAGGTGAGAAGCGAGGCCGTTGCCTGTGAAAACGGCCTGACCTTTCGCCGTAAAGAGCAGGAAACGATCACAGAGCGTCTTGCCCGACTTGAGCTTGAACAACAGACGATTGCAGAACGGCGGGAGACGCTGGTTGCCGAACTGACCAGACTACAGCAACACCAGCAGACCACTGGCAGTGACCTGACTGCCGCAGAATCCAAGCTTGCCACTCTGCAGGACGAACAGCAGGAGCAGGAACAGGGCTTTGAAACCCTGAGCCGCAGAATTGAGACACAGCGTCGCGACCTGTTCAGCGCCACTGGTGAGGCCGCACAATGCCGTACCCGCCAGGAAACAGCCCAGAAACGTCTTGTGGTTTTGGCTGAACGGCTTGAGCGTCACAGCCACGAACAGATTGTCGTTATGGAAAAGCAGCAGGAAAACAGACGCTGCCATACCGCGTTGACCGAACAGCTTGGACTCCGCAGGCAGGAGCATCAGACTGCTGCCGCTCAGATCACCCTGCTGACTGAACAGGAACAGCTGCTGAAGACACAGCTACCGGAACTGGACAAGCTGGTTCAGGCCCAACGGGATGAACTCAGCCGAAACAGCTCGCGTCTGACCTCATTGCAGGAACTTGAGGCTCAGTTTGCAGGGTACGGACAAGGCGTACGGCAGTTAATGACCGAGTCTCCATTGCGGGAACGGCTGGGTGGCATGCTGGCTGACACCCTGCTGGTTCCGGAAGAGTATGAACTTGCTGTTGAAGCGGTACTGGCAGAACGGCTACAGGCGGTTCTCTGTAACAACGAGCAGGATCTGGTCAGCGCACTGCAGTATCTGCGCGAACAGTCAGCAGGACGTGCCCAACTGACCGCTCCGCGTCAGCAGCAGATCACGCCACAACAGATCAGCGGCACAACGCCGCTGCTCACGCTGCTGGAAATCTCTGGTCAGGCAGCCAGCCAATTACAGCGGATGCTTGCTCCGGTGCATCTGGTTGACACCCTTGAGATGGCCCTGACGCTGTCCCGCAGCCATCCTGATCTGACCTTTGTGACATTGTCCGGCGAGGTGGTCGCCTCCGACGGCACGGTCAGTGGTGGTTCCCCTGATTCCGCTCAGGGCGGTATCATCCACAAAAAACGTGAGATCAGGTCGTTAGAGCTGCAGGTGCAGATACTATCCCAGGCCTTGAGCGTCAGTGAAGCCGAGCAGAAGCGGGTCCGCTCAGAACTGCAGGAAGCAGGGCATGAACTTCAGATCGCCCGCGCTGATCAACACCAGCTTGATCTGCTTCTTTCAGGCCTGATTAAGGATCAGCAGCAACTTGATGCAGAAGCTGCGCGTCTTGCTGAGCGCCTGGAATTATTGGTGCATGAACGGGCAACCCTTGAGGAAGAGCAGACCGGCCTGCAGGAAGAACAAAAGGCTGCAAACATCGGCCAACAAGAGGCAGACGCCCGGGCAAGAAGCCTTGAGCAGGAGTCACAGGCGTTAAGCGCCGAGCTTGAGGGACGGCGCCTGATCCTTGCCGCAGCCCGTGAGGCACTGACGGGCCAACGGGTAGCCGTTGCCACCCTGCGTGAACAGGGCGAAGCGCACCAGCGCACCGTTATTTCGCTGACCTCCCAACTGGCAGAGTTGGACCTGCGTATTCAAAACGGTGCGGCTGAGCGGGAGCAGACCGAAAACAGTCGGCAACGCCTGTGCAGCGAGCTGGAGAGTGAGGAACAGCGTCTGCAGGTCTTGCTTGAACAACAGATTAAACAGGATGAGCTGTTACAGGTGGTACGCCAACAGCATGAAGTTGCCGCAATGCAACTGGCCACCGCAGAGCATGATGCCCGCCTGCGTCGGGAAGAACGGGAAACGATCCGCCAGCTGCATGCTGATCTGTCGTTAAAGATCACTTCACTGTCACTACAACAGGAACACCTTGAACAGTCATTGCAGGATCGCCATCGGTTGAGCTTGAGTGACGTGCGTGAACGGCTGGGTGAGCGGGAGCTTGACCCGGTTGTGGCCCGCATTCGCCAAACCGACCTTGAGCGGATGATCGACGAGCTGGGTGAAGTCAACTTGATGGCAATTGAAGAGTACGCCGGAATGGAACAACGCTACGATTTTCTGGCTGGCCAGAAGGCTGATCTTGAGGAATCGCTAAACGATCTGCAACAGGCGATCCACCGGATCAATCGCACCACCCGGCAACGTTTTCTTGAAACCTTCACCTTGATCAATGAAAAGTTCAAGGAAGTGTTCCCGCGCTTGTTCTGCGGCGGCAAGGCGGAGCTGCGCCTGACCGACGAGCAGGATCTGCTGGAGACCGGTATCGACATCATTGTGCAGCCTCCCGGCAAAAAGCTGGCCAATGTCATGCTGCTGTCCGGCGGCGAAAAGGCGTTGACTGCCGTGGCCCTGATCTTCTCGATCTTCCTGATCAAGCCGACCCCGTTCTGTCTGTTGGACGAGGTGGATGCACCGCTTGATGATGCCAATATCGGGCGTTTTAATGATATGGTGCGGGAGATGAGCGCCATATCGCAATTCATCATTATTACCCATAACAAGGCCACCATGGCCGTTGCTGACACCCTGTACGGCATCACCATGGAGGAGCCGGGCGCATCACGTCTTGTGTCGGTCCGATTGCATTAAGCCGATTGTTCTGGTATGTAAAACGATCATTTCTGCAGCCATTGCGAGGAACAGACAATGCCGTTTCAGTCCGTATTAAAAGAGCTGGTGGATAGCGTACCCCATGCTGTGGGTGCCATTTTGGTCGATTGGGAAGGCGAGGCGGTTCAGGAATACTGCCACTGTGATTCCTACGACATGCGCTTTGTTGCCGCTCACAAGGGAATCGTGCTTTCACGCCTGCGGGAAACCCATGCCGACAATCAGGGTGGGGTTATCGAGGATGTGGTGGTTACTTCGGAACGCCAGATCCTGCTGATCGGTGCTGTTGATCCTGATTATTCTCTAGTATTACAAGCAGATAGAGCCTGCCCGATGGGCCTGGCCCGTTACCACTTTAACAATGCCTTGACGCGCCTGAAAAAGGAACTTTGATGTCTGAAGAAAAAAAAGGATTTCTGCGGGGCATGTTTGAGCGGGTGACCGGAGCTGGCACCCAGGAGCCTCAAACTCCACAGCAATCTACGGATGATACCCCAAAAAAGCCAGGTCTGTTTGAACGGCTTAAGTCCGGCCTCAAAAATACCACTGACGGGCTGGTAGGTCGGATTGATGCCCTGGTATTGGG
>NZ_JAOTRZ010000100.1 GCF_030247655.1 Trichlorobacter sp.
AACTTATACCGATTCTGTATGAGATCCTTAACGATGAGCAGAAGGCCCAGTTTGAAACCACCAATGACCTGGACTTTGCCTACGCTGTACCGGAACTGGCCCGTTTCCGGGGCAACATCATGATGACCCACCGTGGCGTAGCAGCGGTCTTCAGAATCATCCCGGCCAAGATCCTTTCCGCAGACCAGCTGAACCTGCCGGAAGGGGTACGGCGGATGACCAACTTCAAAAAGGGGCTGGTACTGGTGACCGGTCCAACCGGGTCCGGCAAATCCACCACCCTGGCCGCCCTGATCGACCTGATTAACGCCACCCGCCCGGAGCATATCCTGACCCTGGAAGACCCGCTGGAGTTCATCCATGAAAACAAGCTATCGCTTTTGAACCAACGACAGATCGGGGCACACACCAACTCCTTCGCCTCGGCCCTGCGTGCCGCCCTGCGGGAAGACCCGGACATCATCCTGGTGGGAGAGATGCGGGATCTGGAGACGATCCAACTGGCCATGAGCGCCGCCGAAACCGGCCACCTGGTCTTCGGCACCCTGCATACCAATACGGCAGCCAAGACCATTGACCGGATCATTGATGTGTTTCCCAAGGAATCACAGGATCAGGTCCGCACCATGCTGTCGGAATCCCTGAAAGGGGTAGTCTGCCAACAACTGCTCAAGACCGCCGAGGGACACGGTCGGGTGGCGGCACTGGAGATCATGCTGGGCACCCCGGCCATTGCCAACCTGATCCGCGAAGGCAAGACCTTCCAGATCCCTTCCATCATTCAGACCGCAAAAAAAGACGGTATGCAGTTGATGGATCAGCATCTGCTGGACCTGCTCAAGACCAGGCAGATCAACCCGGAAGAGGCGTACAAATGCGCCATTGACAAGAAACAGTTTGAGCAGTACCTGCCGCAGATTCCTGCGGTATAACCCACCCCGTCCCTCCCTTGTCAGAAAGGAAGCATAAAAAAACGCCCCACCGGAAAATCTGCGGGGCGCATATAACCTTACTTCAACGAGAACACACTGACTTTACATTTCCACCCTTGTCACCACCCCTTGCAGCTTTGCCGCCGGTAACTTGTTAAACTGCACAAAGTTAGGGGTCAGCTTCTTAATCACAGCAAAGAACTTCCAGACCGGGTTCGTAGTGGTGATATCCTCAATACCGTAGAAAATGACCTTTTCTGTTATCCCATGATCCCTGATAATCTTTTCAATATCAATCAGTTCCATATAGCCAGCCTGGATCTCAAATCCCTCCAACCCCGGCCCCATCTCCTTGGTATGCACGCTTTCAACCCCGAACGGCTCATCGGTCCGCAGGATTGAGATCAAGACATTACGTTCATAGATGATATTGCTGCGGATCACGCAATGCACCAGATAGGGCGGGATCACATCCAACCCCCGCACAAAGAACAGACCGGTGCCGGGTATGTTACGTCCTTTACCAAAGATCTGCTCGTAGGAGACCATGAAGGTCTCCAGATCCAGTGGTTTGAGGGCATGATAAAGCGCCTTCTGCCCCCTGGTCCAAACCATGATGGTGATGAATGGAATAGCTGCCAGAATGATCGACCAGTAAGCGCCGTGGGGGATCTTGGAAAAGGTGGAGGTAAAATAGATCAGGTCAATGGCGCCTACCACTGCAACAATCGGTACCTTCCACTTTTTCATGGTGTGGGAATAGACCATCATCATCATAATGGCGGTGATAGTCATGGAACCGGTCACGGCCATACCGTAGGCTGCAGCCAGATTTTCTGATTTCTGGAAAAAGAACATCACAAAGATCACGGCAGTCATCAGGGTCCAGTTGACCGCCCCGATATAGATCTGGGACTGGATATGGGTGGAGGTGTAATCAACCTTCATCAGCGGCATCAACCGGGTGGTGATCCCCTGGTAGACGATGGAAAACACCCCGCTGATAATCGCCTGGGAGGCGATGATGGTGGCCATGATGGTCAGCAGCAGGAACGGGATATAGAGCAGCGGCGCCTGATGGTTGATCATGGCGAACAGGATATTCTTGGTCTGGCCGCTGCCCAGAATAAAGGCGCCCTGCCCAAGATAGTTGAGATAGAGGGCAAAAAAGACAAAATACCAGGCTCGCACAATCGGCTTGCGCCCCAGGTGCCCCATATCGGCATACAACGCCTCCCCGCCGGTGGCACAGAGGATCACCTCCGACAGCACGATGTAGCCGGCAAAGCCGTTCTGGTGAAAGAACTCAAAGGCGTAATGGGGACTGATCGCCTTGATGATGCCGGGCATACCGGCGATTGAAGCCAGACCGGAGACCATCAGGGCGCCAAAATAAAGGGCCATGATCGGCCCAAAGATCTTTGCCACCTTGTCGGTGCCGCGAGACTGGAAAAAGAACAGGGTAAAGGCGATCAGGGCGGCAATCAACACCAGCAGTGACTGCTTCATACCGGACAGCGAGGGGATCAGCAGCAGACCTTCCACGGCGGAGAGGATCGAGATGGCCGGGGTGATCACGCCATCCCCCAGCAGCAGCGAGACCCCCAGAAAGGAGAGGAACCCGGCAAAGGCCAAAAGCCGCCCCTGCTTGAGCATCTTGATCAGGATCTCCCGCAGGACGATCTCGCCCCCCTGTCCCTTACGCCCCAGAGACATGGCCAGCCAGGCATACTCCACCGTCACCAGGATGGTCATGGTCCAGAACACCAGCGACAAAATGCCGTAGACATTGGCCTCAGTCGGCTTTGTCAGGGTAAAAACAATGGTCAGGGTATAGATAGGGCTGGTGCCGATATCGCCAAACACCAGCCCCAGGGCCTTGATAATACCGCCCCAGAAGGAATCTTCATGTTTGTGGGTCATGCAACATCCTGAGGTACATGTAGTAACGGCAGAACCGTTCTTTTGTGCTTATACCCCAAGACGTTTGATTTGACCAGCCTGCTACATCTCCACCCTCATTACCACCCCTTGCAGCCTGCTGGCAGGCAGCTTGTTAAACTGCACAAAGTTGGGTGTCTGGCGCTTAATGGTGGCAAACAGTTTCCAGACCAGGTTTTCCGACTTTCGGAACACCAGCATGATCACCACCACTGCAATCATCAGCATCCAGTTGATTGAACCTATGTAGATTTGTGATTTCAGATGGCTGGAGGTGTAATCCACCTTCAAAAGCGGCAGGATGCGGGTGGTAATCCCCTGGTAGACAATCGAGAAAACCCCGCTGATCATGGCCTGGGAGGCGATAATGATGGCCAGGATGGTCAGAATCACGAACGGGATATACAGCAGCGGCGCCTGATGCTGCACCATGCCGAACAGGTAGTTCTTGGCATCGGGATGGGAGATGATAAAGGCCCCCTGTCCCAGGTAGTTGAGGTACAGCGCCCAGAAGACGATAGACCAGGCCCGTACAATTGGCTTACGCCCCAGATGCCCCATGTCGGCATACAGCGCCTCACCGCCGGTGGCGCAGAGGATGACCTCAGACAGCACAATGAATCCGGCCAGGCCGTTATGCAGCAGAAACTGCAGGGCGTAGTGGGGGCTGATCGCAAACAACACACTGGGATGGGAGGCCACCGAGACCGCACCTGAAAGCGCCAGGGAGGCGAACCAGACCACCATGATCGGTCCAAAGGTATTGGCCACCTTGTCGGTGCCTTTAAACTGCATCAGAAAGAGGTCAACGGCGATATTCACACAGGCTTTATTTTGACAGAGGCCGGGGGATATGGCATACTCCTCCGGCTTTTGTGTGCCTTAAACAGTTTGCAACCAAGAAAGTGACCAGATTGGACGTAAAAATCGTTGATACCGCCTTGCCCCGTGGTGTAGCTGATTACCTGCCGGGCCGTGCTGCCCGATTGTCGGAACTTGAACAGCAGGTGCTGCGTGTGGCTGCTGCCTGGGGGTTCCAGCAGGTTTTACCCCCTGCACTTGAGTTTGAGGATGTGCTGGCCATCGGGATGGGAGAAGGGCTACGTTCCCGCACCTTCCGCTTTGATGACTGGCAGACCGGTCGTTTACTGGCCATACCACCAGACAGCACCCCGCAAATTGCACGGATTGTCGCCACCCGTTTGAAAGATCAGCCGCTGCCGCACCGGATCAGTTATGCCGGGCGGGTGTTGCGCCATGCAGAGCTGCAAAGCGGTCGCAGTCGTGAGATTATGCAGGCCGGTGTTGAGTTGATCGGTCTTGATTCTCCTGAAGCGGATGCAGAGATGGTGGCCATGGCAGTTGAGGTGATGAACGCTGCCAAACTACGGGATTTTAAGGTGGATCTTGGGCAGGTTGCCTTTTGCCAGGGGGTCTTTGAGGCTTCAGGCCTTGTTGGTGAACCGTTACGGGCCATCCAGCAGGCGGTTGCGTTAAAGGATGTTTCATCGGTGGAAATGCTGCTTGGTCGCTATCCAGTATCTGAGTCGTCTCGTTCAGAACTGATGGCTCTGCCACGATTGTTTGGTGGCTGTGAAGTGCTGAAAGAAGCTGCACGAATTGTTCGTAATGAGCGCTCAAGACAGGCCTTACAGAATATTGTCGAGGTGGTTGAAATATTGGCTCTGCACGGTGTAAGCGACTGCCTGACCATCGATCTAGGAGAAACCCGAGGGCTTGATTACCATACCGGTCTTACCTTTGAAGGCTTTGTGCCGGGGATTGGTGATGCCCTGTTCAGTGGCGGGCGTTATGATGATCTGATTGGCCGCTACGGTTTTGATGCCCCTGCAACCGGCTTCACCTGTAACCTCTTTAGCCTGATGCAGGCGCTTGAGCTTCAGGGGGAGACGCAGCACGAACAGCGTGATCTGCTGATCTTTAACGCAGCTGATGATCGGCGCGAGGCACTTGAGCTGTCCCGCGAACTACGGCAAAGAGGCTACGCCGTAGCACGTGATATCATCAAGCGTGATCTTGAGGCATCGCTGTGCTACGCTGTCCAATCCGGCATACGGGCTGTGCTGGTAATTGGTGACAGCGCGCAAGAACAGGGACAGTACAGGCTGATACAGTCAGCAGATCGCACAGAACAAAACATGACGCGTGAACAGCTTTTGCAGCAGTTTTGCTGCAAAGCTGAAACAATCAGGAGTACATGACAATGGCAAACGTCGTAGTGGTAGGCGCCCAGTGGGGCGATGAGGGTAAGGGCAAGGTTGTTGACATTTATACAGAGTATGCAGACGAGATTGTTCGCTATCAAGGTGGCAACAACGCCGGACATACACTGGTGGTTGGTGACGAGAAGGTGGTGCTGCACCTGATCCCTTCCGGTGTGCTGCATGCTGGCAAGCGTTGCGTAATCGGTAACGGTGTGGTGCTTGATCCTGAAGTGTTTATTATGGAGGTGAACCGACTAAAGGCAGCTGGTCGCCTGCAGGATGACAACACCCTGCTGCTGTCTGAGTCGCTGCATATTATCATGCCGTACCACAAGGCGATTGATATTGCCCGAGAGGCCAAGAGCGGCGATAAAAAGATCGGTACTACCGGTCGCGGTATCGGTCCTTGCTATGAGGACAAGATTGGACGTCGTGGTGTCCGGTTGATGGATCTGATTGACCCGGTGGCTTTCAGCCGTAAGCTGCGTGAAAACCTTGAAGAAAAAAATGCTATTCTGGAACGGCTCGGTGAAGAGCCTCTGAACTATAATGCTATTTATCGTGCCTATCAGGACTATGCTGAGATTCTGAAAAAGTATATGGCTGATACTTCTCTGGTGCTGTCAAAGTCGGTTGCTGCCGGTAAGAAGCTGTTGTTTGAAGGTGCCCAGGGTACGCTGCTTGATGTTGATCATGGCACCTATCCCTTTGTCACCTCATCTTCCACCTGTGCTGGTGGTGCGGCAACCGGTACCGGCGTCTCTCCCCGTGAAATCCACGAGGTAGTCGGTATCTCCAAGGCCTATGTGACCCGTGTCGGTAGCGGTCCGTTCCCTACAGAGCTGCTGGAGGAAACCGGCGAGAAACTACGTCAGGTTGGTGGCGAGTTTGGTGCAACCACCGGCCGCCCCCGTCGGTGCGGCTGGTTTGACGCCATGGTTATACGTTATGCAGTGCGTATCAATGGCCTGACCGGTATTGCCCTGACCAAGCTGGACGTGCTGAGTGATTTTGAGACCATTAAAGTCTGTACCGGATATACCTTTGAGGGGCAGGAGCTTGAAACGCTTCCTGCGAAGCTTGAGACCTTTGAAAATTGTGTGCCGGTTTACGAAGAACTGCCAGGGTGGAATACTGATATTACCGGCGTACGTTCATTTGATCAACTACCTGAAAATGCTATAAAATATGTCAAGCGCTTGGAGGAGTTGGCTGGTTGTCCAATAGTAATGGTTTCGGTTGGGCCACGCCGCGATCAGACTATGATGCTAAAAAATCCGTTTGGTGAATAAAAAATATTGACATCGTCACAAGTTCTGTTGTAAATAGAGATTCCTTTGAGCCGCTAGCTCAGTTGGTAGAGCACCTGACTTTTAATCAGGTGGTCGCCGGTTCGACCCCGGCGCGGCTCACCAACATGCGTCCCCATCGTCTAGCCCGGCCCAGGACACCGCCCTTTCACGGCGGCGACGCCGGTTCAAATCCGGCTGGGGACGCCAAAATAAATCCCGGACATTGTCCGGTTTGAGCACAGAAGCCCACGAGCAATCGTGGGCTTTTCTGTTTGTGTGCGCAATAAATAAAGTCCCCGCCAGAGGCGAGGACTTTATCAGCAATCCATGGAGAGGCCTTTATGCCTTTTACCGTTTCAGGATGCCAGGTATTCTGTAATCTTGCTGGCCAGCGTCCTGTAGATCCGTTCAGTCTCTGCAGGATCACGTTCCAGCAGAGTAACACGAAATCCCTGAAGGCTGGTGGCAAAGGATGAAAGTGGTACCGTGCAGATGCCGGTGGCCGCAAGGGTATAATACACAAAGCGCTTGTCCGGCGATACGCCCGGTTGGTTAACCAGCGACTCAACCAGACAGCGCACCTCATCGTTGTCAATAGGCAGGCTTTGGCTGTTATTTAAAACTCCTTCCTTGAAGGCAACAGCCATATAAAAGGCACCATTGGTGCGGTTAACCAGCAGCCCTGGCACATCCTTAAGGAAGTTGTAGGTGATGTTGCTGGATTTTTCGTACAGGCTGATCCGCTCCTTGAGGTAGACCTGATACTGGGGATGCTGCATGATTGCCGGGATAACTGTTTGCGGCAGTGTGGTGGAGCAGACTTCGTTCATCTTGCTGGTCAGGATCAGGTTAATATATTTGCGGAACTGCTCATCAGACTGACCATTGTAGACCTCAATCCATCCGCAGCGTGAACCGGGCCATGGGAACTCTTTGGAGATCCCCTTCAGAGAGATGGCCGGTACGTCGCCAATCACATCGCTGATCGGCACGGTCTGCTCGCCGTTGTAGACGACGTTGTTGTAAACTTCATCAGAGATGATAAACAGGCCGAACTCTTTTGCAATGGCAACAATCTGCTGCAAGGTCTCTTTGCTGTAGACCATGCCGGTGGGGTTGTCCGGGTTGATGATCATGATGGCACAGACAGCTGGATTGTTTTTGACCTGGCTGCGCAGTTCTGCCAGGTCCGGGCGCCAGCCGTTTTCTGGGTCAAGACGGAAGTGCAGCGAAGGTGCATTGGCGTGTCCGACCTCACCCAAGGTGTGGGTGGTGTAGGAAGGAGATGGCATCAGGACGCGGGCATCAGGAGTCAGGCATCCGTAAATTTTTGCTATGGCATCACCCAGGCCATTGAAGAAAATGATGTCTTCAGGGGTAATCTGTGCGCCACTACGATGGTTGGTGGTTTCACAGATAAACTCACGGGTCTTCAGGACACCACGGGTGTGGCAGTAGCCCCAGGTTTCGTTGTCCATCACCGCCGATGAAACAATTTCCTTCATCCAGCCAGGGATCTGCTCCCCTTTCACGATCGGGTCGCCAATGTTTTCCCAATTAATGGTAATGCCGCATTTTTGAAGTTTCTCGGCAACATTGACAATGTTTCTGATTTCATAGGTCAGTTCACCGGTTCCGGCCGGTACAAGCTGCACACGCATGATTTACCTCCTCCAGTAATAAATTGACGACTAATAATAAAAAACAGCCGCAGGCTGCATGCCTACGGCTGTTCAGTAACGGATGTATCGAAACGATCAGCGGGCAGCAGTAATCTCCGCGGCTGCGTCTGCCGCGGCGGTGATAGCTCGTGCTGCTGCATTGATAGTAGTTAAAGAATACATAGACTGCTCTCTTAACATGTGCAGTAACGGAGCGTCAACGGATTATTTGGATAAAGAAACCTCAAAACCGACCAGTAGGCGTCCATCAGCATCACGCCATCTGATCCAGCCTGCGCTGGCCTGATCAAGCAGGACGTAGGCCCAGTCGCCCTGTGCCATAATCACCTTCATCGGCTGCTTGGTTGTTGTCGGCACCCCTTTGCTGGCACCGGGGCGGGTGACAATCTGGGTCTGGTTCTTCGGGCTATTGCGGAGGAACAAAATCAGCTTGCCTTTCAGATACTGTTCCCATGGGGTGTAGCTCCAACGGCGCTCCTGCATGATCCAGCCGGTTCTGCCGGCATCGTCATGTTCCACCTCAAGCCATTCGCCTTTACGTGCTGTCACCAGCAAGGATGGTGGCTGGTCATTGCCAAGCAACCAGCTATTCAGCTGTTTGATGGCAGATGTCTCAATCCTGCAACAGCGGGCGACGCCGGGATCGCTATAAAGCTGAAGTGCGTCGGTAACACCAACAGAGGAAGTCTGCAATACACCGATACCGCTGTAGGGTCGCATTTTAGGGGCGGCCTGACTCGTGGTACTAAAAAACAACAGGAAGACAATCAGTGTGAGTTGAAAAGCGCGCATAACTGTTGCAGGCAGGCAGTTGAGGCAGGGTCTGTGTCCACTGGTGCCCAGGAAGCGATCTCTGCTTCAGTAAGCGGGATATAGGGGCCTGCCTTTGTTTCAAAAAAAACGGTGCCCGGTGCTAGACTGACAGCCGTATGAAAGATTCCATGGGGAATAGTGATAACGGCCTGATCTGATCCTGCAATCAGCAGTGCGGTCTCGATTACCTCGCCTTTAGCGTCAAAACAGATCACCCCCAGTTGACCACGCAACAAGACAAAACTCTCGTCCTTTTCAGGATCAAGGTGGCAGTGGGGGCGGATGTACGAACCAGGCTCGATGGCGTTCAATAGCCGATGGCAGACAGATTCGTTGGCCGGATGAAAGTTGTGGTTCATCCGCAGGCGTGGAGAAGTCCTGGCCTTTTCTGTCAACTGGTCCAGTAACCGGCAATCTACGGTGATCATTTGGGCATTTCTACCAACGCAAACTGATTGCCGTCAGGATCTGCCACCACCGCCATCTTACCCCAGGGGGATTCTTCCAACGGTTCAATAAATGTTGCGCCGCCTCCTTTCAGACGATCACAGAGCTTGTCGATCCCTTTAACATTCAGGGAGATGCCGGTATAGCGCCCGACCAGTGCCTTGGCGTCATCCTGCAGTGCCAACGCAATGCCAAGGGTGGTGCCGGAGCCGGGAAAAAACTCCATCATCATCTGGCTTTCACCAGCCAACGGCAGACCCAGCAGGTCAGCATAAAAGGTCTTAGCCTTTTGCAGGTCAGTCACAAACAGTACGATATTTTTCATGGAAACGGACATAGGTACTTACCTCTGTGAAAGTCTGTGCACGCAATCAACCATAAATTTGGCGTTTGCAGGCGGTACGGTGGGCAGAATGCCGTGGCCCAGGTTAAAGATATGTCCCGGTCGTCCCCCGTTTTCATCCAGAACCCGTTTGACTTCCTGTTCAATCACCTCGTGGGGGGCATAGAGGGTAGTTGGATCCAGGTTGCCCTGTACCGCCATCTCTGGTCCGAGAATATCGCGGGCAGTACCAAGGTTGATATGCCAGTCCAGTCCCATCACATCACCACCGGCTTTTTGTACGGTTGGCAGCATGGTGCCGGAACCTTTCACAAAATGGATGATCGGCGTCTCTTTACGGTTCAGTCCGTTGATCAGCTTGGTGGTATAGGGCAGAACATATTTTTCATAGTCAGTGGGTGAAAGCACCCCGCCCCAGGTATCAAAAATCTGGATCGCCTGGGCACCTGCCTTGATCTGGGCGTTCAGGTATTCCATATCCATCATGGTGACTTTTTCCATCAGGGCCGCATAGACATCGGGGGCGGCATACATCATCCGTTTAATGGTGGCCCAATCCTTGGAACCTTTGCCTTCAACCATGTAGCAGGCCAGGGTAAACGGGGCACCGCCAAAGCCGATCAGCGGTACCTTGCCAGCCAGCTCCTTGCGCAGAATTTTGATCGCCTGCAGCACATAGGGG
>NZ_JAOTRZ010000101.1 GCF_030247655.1 Trichlorobacter sp.
GTTGGGGCAGTAAAGGAGACGGTAACGGCCAGTTTTCTTTTTCAGGGGGTATTGCGGTTGACAGTAGCGGTAAGGTCTATGTTGCTGACATATACAACAACCGTATCCAACGTTTTGCCCCGGTTCTGGTGCCCGGTGCGCCGACCATCGGTACGGCAACTGCCGGTAACGGCCAAGCCACTGTTTCTTTTACAGCTCCTGCAAATGATGGTGGTAATGCCATTACTGCCTATACGGTGACTTCAGCTCCCGGAAACATAACTGCAAGTGGAGCTGTCAGCCCCATAACCGTTACCGGACTGACCAACGGCACCATCTATACCTTTACCGTGAAGGCAACCAATGCGGCAGGCAGTGGCCCGGCATCAATCGCCTCAAATAGCGTGACGCCCCTGCAACCGATGGCTACCCTGACCGTTTCTATTGGCGGAAACGGAAGCGTCAACAGCGATCCCGCTGGAATTTCCTGTACTACCGGGGCAGCTGCAGGATGTAGCGCTTCATTTGCGCAGAACAGCAGTGTCCAGTTAACGGCAATGCCTGACAGACTTTCGTTGCTTGATCATTGGCTGGGATGCAGTCCAACAATGGAAACGGTATGCACGGCAACTGCTGATGCGACCAAGACCATTTCGGTTTCATTTTTTACGGCCCCTAAAGCGCGGGTCGGCTCTAGCAATTACGGCAGTTTTGATGATGCCTATGACGGCGCCAATGGTGGTGCAGTTATAAAACTGATTGAGGATGTGCTGAGCTTTAGCCGCAGTATCAATAAGCCATTGACGCTGCAAGGTGGCTATGTTGCCGGTTTCGGTGGCCGCAGTGGCTACACCACCCTGGAAGGCACACCGTTAATCATCAGCAGCGGCAGTTTGCTGTTGGAGCAGATTATTATCAAATAACTACTTTCAAATAACTACTTGCAGGTTTTCCTGTTTGATAACGGCTGTCGGTCCTGTTGGACTGGCAGCCGTTTTGAGTTCTTGAGGGACAGAGAAGCGGTCTGTTTTTGTTGGTGTCAGCAAATATCTGTTCCGTTGCCATTGAAAATCATTGAATATGCTGGTGATTAAATAAGACGCTTTTGAAAAACAGATAGAGCCTAATGCAGATCCCCTGACGTGCTGTCAGGGGATTTTACGTTGGAGGGGCTGGATGAAAGGCTTGACCTGATGTTCAATATACGGATAATGACTCCTTCATCCCAGTTAAGAGGTCTGCCATGCTTTTGATGATTGATAATTATGACTCGTTTACCTTCAATATTGTCCAGTACCTGGCCCAGTTGGGGGAAGAGGTGAAGGTGGTGCGCAACGATGAAATCAACGTTGCGGATATCGCTGCCCTGCGGCCTGACCGGATTGTGGTGTCACCCGGCCCCTGCTCTCCTGAAGAGGCCGGTATCTCGGTGGCAGCCATCAAGGAGTATGCTGGAAAAATCCCGCTGCTGGGGGTCTGTCTGGGACATCAATCAATTGGGGCGGCCTTTGGCGGCAAGGTGGTGCGCAGTGTCTCGTTGATGCACGGCAAGACGTCGCCGATCCATCACGACGGCCGTGAACTGTTTGCAGGTTTACCCAATCCGTTTAATGCCACCCGTTATCATTCACTGGTGGTGGAGCGTGCCAGTCTGCCGGACTGCCTTGAGGTGACCGCCTGGGTGGATAATGGCGAGATCATGGGTCTGCGTCACCGTGAGCTGCCGGTCTGGGGGGTGCAGTTCCACCCGGAATCGATCCTGACCGAAGGCGGCATGGAGCTGCTGGATAACTTTATTAAACTTTCCAAGCAGCATCCGGTGCAGCTATGAACAGCCAGCCGCGTTGCGACTACCTGATTGTCGGGGCCGGGATCATCGGTCTGGCCCTGGCCCGTGAACTGAAGAACCGCTTTCCGACCGCCGATATTCTGGTGATTGACAAGGAAGCGGATGTGGCCTTTCACGGCAGTGGGCGTAACAGCGGGGTGCTGCATGCGGGGTTCTACTATTCGGCTGATTCGTTGAAGGCCCGTTTTACCCGTGACGGTAACCGGATGATGACCGATTATGTCATTGGCCGTGGTCTGGCCATCAATCAGTGTCACAAGGTGGTGGTGGCATCGGATGAGAGCGAGATTGAAGGGGTGCAGGAGTTGCAGCGTCGTGGTGAGAAGAACGGCGTGGATGTGCGGATCATTGATGAGCAGGAACTGGATGAGATTGATCCTAACGCAAAGACCACCGGGATCGCGCTCTATTCTCCCACTACCGCCACGGTTGATCCGTCCCTGGTCTGCCATGCCCTGAAAGAGGATCTTGAAGCGCTTGGTGTCCGTTTCCTGTTTGGTCATGGGTATTTGAGGCGCCAGGGAGATGCAGCCATTGTGACCACCGGCGGCATGGTGCTGGAGGCAGGTCTGGTCATTAACGCGGCTGGTCTGTATGCCGACACGGTTGCCCGTGATTACGGCTTTTCACAGAACTACACCATTATCCCGTTTAAGGGGATCTACCTGAAGTATACCGGTACGGACAAGCCGATTCGTACTAATATTTATCCCGTGCCTAATCTGAAAAATCCGTTTTTGGGGGTCCATTATACGGTGACCGTGGATGGTACGATCAAGATCGGCCCCACCGCCATACCGGCTTTCTGGCGTCAGAACTATGTCGGGCTGGAAAACTTCAGCCTTGGTGAGCTGTTTGAGATCATCGGCTGGGAATCACGCCTGTTTCTGGGGGATAACTTCGGTTTCCGCTCTCTTGCTCTGTCGGAACTGAAAAAATATGATCGCAGCTACTTTACTGGTCTGGCGGTCAAGATGGTGAAGCAGATCAATACCGCCGGTTTCAACCAGTGGAGCAAGCCGGGTATCAGAGCCCAACTTTTGAATACCACCACCAAAGAATTGGTGCAGGACTTTGTCGTGGAGGGTGATAGCCGCAGTGTACACCTGCTGAATGCGGTTTCACCAGCCTTTACCTGCAGTTTTCCCTTTGCCGCCTGGGTGGTGGATCACTTTGTCCTGAAGCAGTAAGGGTCTTTGCTGGTCAACGGGTCATGGCCAAAGCTGGCGGTTACGGCCAGGCAGCCACCGCAGACCGCGCGTAGTTTGCAGCCGTTGCAGGCGGTTGAACCATCCCGGTAGCGCGCAGCCGTTTCCGAGTTATAGACATCTTCCAGGCTCTGGTTCAGAATGTTGCCGATGGGAGAGGGAAATTTGCGGCAGGCATGCACCTCACCATCGGACAGGATGGCAACAAAGTTAAAGGCGGCACCGCAGCCGAATCCGGCACAGCCGCCGAATAACGGTTTATCCTGATCATCGTAGATAACGTTGAGCAGGCTGTCTTTCAACGCCAGCACCGGATGGGTCGGCATGGCTGCCACATACTGTTCAAGAAATGCCTTGTATTCCTCACGGGTGGGCAGAGCCAACCGTGCCCCTTCGCCAAACAGTGCCAGTCGGTTGAAGGTCAGTCCGCCGGTAATGCCTTCCAGCATTTCCGCCAACGGGATCACCTGATCAAGATTGTCCCTGGTCAGGGTTAGCATAACCATGTTCGGTACCCCCAACTCGGTCAGCATTTCAAGAAATGCAATCGTCCGTTTGAAGTTGCCTTCCCCCCTGATGCTATCATTGTGTTCTTCAAGCCCTTCAAGACTGACCTGATAGTAGACCGGACGCTGGATCGCCATAATCCTTTCGATGTTGCCGCGTTCGGTGGCGTTACCGAGGATGGCGGTCATCAGGCCATGGTCAGCCGCCGCTTGATAGATCTGGAAAAAATCCGGATGGAGCAGTGGATTACCGCCGCTGAATGAAACCTGGGGCCGCACAAAGCGGCTCCAGCAGAAATCGCGCAGTTCCTGCATCAATGAGCCGACGCGGTCAAGGGGGAATGCGGCCCGCTGGCTACGGTCATAGCAATGCTTGCAGGATAGATCGCAACTTTGGGTTAGATGCCACTGCAGGGTAAACACCTCCGCAGCAATGAAACGTTTGTCATTGGCCTGTGATACGATAGCAGGCGTACGGCGCAGACGTGATGCCGGTGCCAGCAAAACCCCTTTGCGGACAGCGTCCCACAATACGGCGTCGAACAGCGCAATCGGCTGGTTTGCCTGTTGTGCCGCCTCTTCCGGGGTAATCCCTTCGCTTACCATCTTCAGTGCAAGCAGGTGGTCTGGCAGAGCCGTTTCAAAGCGAAGGTTCTTGTTTGTCGGGTCAGACCAGATCAGCACCAGCTCTTCACCTGCTTCAATCCGCTCCATATCCTGTTTTTTGGCAAAGGTCAGCAGGGTCAGCAGATGTGTCCAGGGAACCGGCAGTAGTTGCAGTGAGGGGTTGATGGTCAGAGCCTGCAGCTCTTCGGGCTGCGGCAGTGGAATGTTCATGGCCCGGTGACAGCCCAGTTCCAGCCGGGCCAGATCCGGCAGCCATTCCGGGTGGGTCAGGCCGGCTACCTTTTCAAGCTGGACAGGCACGGTTTCAGGATCAAGCTCATGCAAGGTTATGCCGATCAGACGATTCCAGGCATCCTGTCCCAGCAGTTTTCGAGTCGTGGGGAAAATGGCGGGCCTCCTGATAAAATAGGTGGTTGCTCTAAACAACGGGCGACAGAGATGAGTATACCCTGCCGCCCGGTCATGCTGCTATAGTGTTTTTCTATTTGGCGCTCCCGGCGCCGGTTGAGCCGCCTCAACCACTTGAACCTCAGCCACTTCCGCCCGGCTTTGGCGCCGGTTTTTCTGCAGGCTTGCTCTCTGCAGGTTTCTTGTCATCCGTGGGCTGTGTAGCATCTTTGTCTTTTGGTGTCTCGGCGCTCCCGGCGCCGCTCTTACCGCCTCAGCCACTTTTTCCGGCTTCCTTTTGCGGGGTGCTCCCGGCACCCTCTTTGCCGCCTCAACCACTCGCGCCCTGGGCGTTGAGCGGAACAACCGCCATGCCTGCAACGAGGCTGGCGATGCCCATTCCTGCCAGGATAGACTTCAACCGGTCCTTCTCCATAGCAAACCTCCTGCGTGGATTTTTGGCGGTGAATACACCGCCTGCAAGTGATTTTAGCAATAGTATTTCGGTTGTCAAATCGTATTACTCGATTTATTGCTTGGGAGGCGTGTCAGGTTTTGCTGCGCCACCGCAGCCGGATGCTCCACCGCACCCGCTGGCACCTTTTGCCGGTGCTGGTTGCTCTGATTGCGGTTTTTTCATGGCTCCTCCGCAGCCACTGGCACCATCGTTTTCATGTTTGGCACACTTGGGGCACTTCTTCATGCCGCCGCATCCGGTAGGGCCTGACTCTGAGGCAGGTTTTCCGTTTTCAGTCGGTGCAGCTGGCGTCGTTTCAGCAGCTGAAACAGATGCCATGCCAGCAATGAGGGTGGTGATACCGAGACCGGCCAACAGGTTGCGCATGGATTGATGTTGCATGGTGGAATCCTTTCACTACTGTTTTAGTTGGTGCCCATGGTTTTGATTCGCATCTTATTAGTCAAGATAACAATTTGCATATTAGTTGGTCAATGTCGATTTTAATGAGGACTGCGTGGCAGGCCTTGCTTGAGCAGAACCTTGACCATGCTACTATCACAGGGTATATAACTATATTCACGCAAAAATATGTAAAGGCAGGGTTACCACGTAATGTCCAACAAAGAACTGGCAAAGGGGTATGAACCCCATGATGTAGAGAAAAAATGGTACGATGAATGGCTTGGCAAAGGCTACTTTCATGCTGATGAAGCCTCTCCGCGTGCGCCCTACAGTATCGTTATCCCCCCCCCAAATGTTACCGGCGCCCTGCATATGGGGCATGCCCTCAATAATACTCTGCAGGATATTCTCTGCCGCTGGAAGCGGATGACCGGTCACAGTGTACTCTGGATGCCCGGCACCGACCACGCCGGTATCGCCACTCAGAACGTAGTGGAACGTCAGCTGGCTGCAGAAGGCAAGGATCGCCATGATCTGGGCCGTGAGGCGTTTATTGAGCGGGTCTGGCAGTGGAAGGCTGAATCCGGCGGTCAGATCATCGGGCAGCTGAAGCGGTTGGGGGCCTCCTGTGACTGGGATCGTGAACGTTTTACCATGGATGCTGGCCTGTCCAAGGCGGTCCGCACCGTGTTTGTCAAGCTGTATCAGGATGGCCTGATCTACCGCGATAATCGACTGATCAACTGGTGTCCCCGTTGTCACACCGCTCTGTCTGATATTGAGGTTGAGCATGAAGAGAAGAAGGGGCACCTCTGGCATATCCGCTACCCGGTGGTGGGGCAGCCGGGCCGTTTTGTCACCGTCGCCACCACCCGGCCTGAGACCATGCTGGGTGACACCGCGGTGGCGGTCCATCCTGAGGATGAGCGTTACGCGGATCTGCACGGTGCCAAGGTGCTGCTGCCACTGGTAAACCGCGAGATTCCGGTGGTTGCGGATGACTACGTGGACCGCGAGTTCGGTACTGGTGTGGTCAAGATCACCCCGGCCCACGACTTCAACGACTTTGAGGTGGGGGCACGTCACGGTCTGGACAAGATCAATGTCTTTGATGAATCAGGCATCATCAATGCTGCCGGACATCAGTATGAAGGGCTGGATCGTTTTGCTGCCCGTACAAAAATTGTAGAGGATCTGGAGTCTGCCGGACTGCTGGAAAAGATTGACGACCATGGCCTGTCAGTGGGGGGCTGCTATCGCTGCAAGACCGTGGTGGAGCCGTACCTGTCCTTGCAATGGTATGTCAAGGTTGGTCCACTGGCAGAAAAGGCCCTTGCTGCGGTCAAGGATGGTCGTACCCGGATTCTGCCCAAGCAGTGGGAAAATACCTATTACGACTGGATGGAGAATATCCGTGACTGGTGTATCTCCCGTCAGATCTGGTGGGGCCACCGTATTCCGGCCTGGTTCTGTGACCATTGCGGTCATATCACCGTGTCCATGGATGATCCAACTGCCTGCATCCAGTGTGGAAGTGACGAGATACGTCAGGAAACCGATGTGTTGGATACCTGGTTCTCATCAGCCCTCTGGCCGTTTTCCACCATGGGCTGGCCGGATAAAACACCTGAGCTAAAACAGTTCTACCCCACCGCTACCTTGGTGACCGGTTTCGATATCCTCTTCTTCTGGGTGGCCCGGATGATGATGATGGGGCTGCATTTTATGGATGAGGTGCCGTTTAAGGATGTCTATATCCATGCCCTGGTGCGGGATGCCCATGGCCAGAAGATGTCAAAATCCAAGGGCAATGTGATCGACCCGCTGACGGTGATTGACCAGTATGGCACGGATGCCTTCCGATTTACCCTGGCCGCCTTTGCTGCCCAGGGCCGCGACATCAAGCTGGCTGAAGAGCGGATTTCTGGCTACCGTAATTTCTGCAACAAGGTCTGGAACGCGGCCCGTTTTACCATGATGAACCTGGAAGGGTTTGCACCTGATGCGCTGGTCTTTGAGGACCTGCGTCTGAGTGAGTCGGATGAGTGGATTTTGCATCGTCTGAACGAAACCGCCCGCGCAACCAACCAGGCACTTGAGGAATACCGCTTCAACGAAGCGGCCATGACATTGTACCAGTTTACCTGGAGTGAGTTCTGTGACTGGTATCTGGAACTGTCCAAGCAGGAGCTGTACGGTGATGACCCGATACGCCGTCGCACCACCCAGTATGTGCTCTGGACCGTGTTGGAGCATCTGCTGCGGTTGCTGCACCCGATTATGCCGTTTATCACAGAAGAGATCTGGCAGACCCTGCCCAAGGGTGACCGTTGCAGCCTGCGTGGATCTGGTGGCGACTGGCAGCCTTCGATCATGCTGGCACCGTATCCGCAGCATCGTGAAGACTGGCAGTTTGAAGATGCCGCCAGCCGGATGGAGCAGGTGATGGAGGTTATCTCAGCCATTCGTACCATCCGTGGTGAGATGGAGGTTCCCCCATCCCGTGAAATAACGGTCATCCTTTCCACCGATTCCCAGCAGGCACAGGATCTGGCCTGTCTGTTTGAGTCAAAGATTAAAAGCATGGCCCGCGTGGGACAGCTGACCATTGGGCGTAATCTGCCAAAGCCGGAGGATGCCTCTGTGCAACCGGCAGGTAAGTTCCAGGTCTTTGTGCCATTAAAAGGGTTGGTGGATGTGGCTGAAGAGGAAAAACGGCTGCTGAAAGAGATCGGCAAGCTTGATAAAGAGATCGAGCAGTTCTCGAAAAAGCTCGAGAACCCCAGCTTTGTTGATCGTGCTCCGGCGGATATTGTTGCCAAGGAAAAGGCAAAGCTGGCTGAGGTCACCGCAAAGAAGGCGGTACTGGAAGAAAGCCTGGAGAAGATTAAAAAGCTGAAATAGCCAGAGGAATAGTGATGGGTGAGCTGGAAAGAATACTGCGTGAAGGCGCAGCATTGCACGAGGCCGGTCGGTATGATGATGCCCTGGCCCTGTACGATGACGCCGTAGGACGCTGGCCCACTCTGGCGCTGCTTTGGAACAACCGTGGCAACACCCTGCTTGAACTTGGTTTTTTCGATCAAGCAACCAAAAGCTATCAACAGGCCTTGCAGCTTGCACCTTCTTTACATGACAGCCGGGTGGCGTTAGCCACCTGTTTGCAGATGCAGGGAGAGGTCCAGCAGGCGTTGGTTGAATGTGCAAAGGTGTTGAAGGTTGCGCCTGAGCATGCTGAAGCCCATTGGAACTATGCCCTGTTACTACTGCTGCAGGGCAATTATACTGCCGGATTTCGGGAGTACGAGTGGCGCTGGAGAAAGCGCCGCTTTACCTCGCCACTACGGGAGTTTTCTCAGCCACGCTGGTCTGGTGGTAACCTTTCCGGCAAGACGATCCTGATCTACGCAGAGCAGGGTTTTGGCGATACCCTGCAGTTCTGCCGCTACCTGCCGATCTTGGTGCAGCGGGGCGCCCAGGTGTTGTTTGAATGCCACCAGCCGCTGGTTGCCCTTATGCAGAGCCTTGGCTCCAGCATTACCGTGCTGCCCATTGACCAGACACTACCTGATTTTGATTGCCATCTGCCTCTGCTTTCACTGCCGTACATGCTGGGCAGCACCCTTGAGACGATTCCCGCTAAAATTCCTTATCTTGCAGCCTCTGAGCGGGTTGTGCCGTTCTGGCAGAGCGTTATGCCGTTGAGTACTGGCCACAAGATAGGACTTTGCTGGGCAGGCAAGTCCTATCCTGACCCGGGCCGACGCTGCCCGCCTGGCTTTCTTGCTCCGTTAGCTTCCCTGCCGAACGTAACCTGGGTTTCTCTGCAGATAGCTGAAAAAGAGTTCCGGCAGCCGTTTCCCTTGCTTGATCTGACTATGCTGGTACAGGATTTTGCCGACACCGCTGCCCTGCTTGAACAGCTTGACCTGGTGATAACCATTGATACGGCGGTGGCCCATCTGGCCGGTGCCTTGGGCAAACCGACCTGGCTGTTGCTGCCGTTTGCACCGGATTGGCGTTGGGGGCTGGAACGGAGTGATTGCCCCTGGTACCCGACCATGCGTCTTTTCAGACAGCAGGAAGCTGGTGACTGGAGCCAGGTGGTGGGAGAGGTTTCCTCAGGGTTGAACAGGTTGATCTGCAGGCATTGGTCAAACATCACCTGAGGATTCAGTTCTGCCGGTGTTCGCCATGCAATGCCGTACTTCTTTTGCAAAATCTGCTTCTTCGTTTCCCATATGATATGTACAAACCCCATGCTACCTTTGCGAGGATGCTCTGCAAGGGATGCCTTCACCTCCTCATCGATCTTTCTGAAAATTTCAGTATAACGAGGGTCCTCCTCCACCGGATCATAATAGAGACCGGATGCTCGCTTTTTTAGAACCGGCTGTAACTTTTCACACTGTTGTTGGCACTCCTCCAGACTGTTAAAGGGCACCACCGGCCCACACCCATCGTAAAAATAGGGTCTGCAGACGCCTGTGTCCGGATCAACGTAAAACTTTTCAATCATCGCCTTGCAGCGGCCATTTACCGGTTTTTGACGACATTTTTCCGGTAGTTCGTTGCCAAAGGCCAGTGCCGTAAAGCAGAGAGCGGTCAATATAATCAGAATAGGGCGAACAGGGAACATGACTGACCTCACTTTGTTCTGGTGGCTGACTGTGCTGGCAACTATATCAGTTGTAGATGAATCCGCAACACGATCATGACACTGTTCAGTTGTGTGGTAAAATGGAAACTAATT
>NZ_JAOTRZ010000364.1 GCF_030247655.1 Trichlorobacter sp.
ATACAGGGTAACCGTGGCTCCAAACACTACTTTATCCGGTTTGAGACCAGTCAGGTCAACCACATGGGCACGTGCCAGCTTGCCCTGCAGCTCTTGAATCCTGCCCTCAATAAACCCTTGGCGATTCTTGGCAGCATCGTATTCGGCATTTTCAGAAAGATCACCATGACTGCGCGCCTCAGCAATATCCTGAATCACCTTGGGACGTTCTTCTCTAATCAAACGCTTCAGTTCTTCCTGAAGTGCCTCATGACTCTCTTTGGTTAGCGGTATATTATTGGACATCGTTTACTTCTGCTCCTGACAAAGATAATCCTGCAGCGGCTTAACCCGTAAATCATGCCCTTTCAGGTCTATGATGGCATCAACAGCGGCATTGGCACCGGTGGCAGTGGTGTAGTAGGCCACGCTGTGCATCAAGGCTTCACGACGGATTGAGAATGAATCAGCCACGGCCTGGGCACCCTGGGTGGTGTTGATCACCAGTTGTACTTCACCGTTTTTCAAGGCATCAACAATATGGGGGCGGCCTTCCATGACCTTGTTGATCCGACGCACCGGGATACCTTTTTCTTCAAGGAATGATGCCGTACCGCCGGTTGCAAGGATGCCGAATCCGGCTTTATACAGTTTTTCAGCAGCTGAGACAACATGTTTCTTGTCTCCGTCCCGTACACTGATAAAGGCATTACCGGAAAGCGGCATCTTGACGTTAGCACCCAGCTGTGATTTGGCAAAGGCCTCTGCAAAGGTATCACCGATTCCCATCACCTCGCCGGTTGACTTCATTTCAGGCCCCAGAATAGTATCCACACCAGGGAACTTAACAAACGGGAAGACCGCCTCTTTAACCGAGAAGTAGTCCGGCACAATGTCACCGGAAACTCCCAGCTCTGCCAGAGTCTTACCGGCCATGATCCGGGCAGCAATCTTGGCCAGCGGTCGGCCGGTGGCCTTGGAGACAAACGGGGCGGTGCGGGAGGCACGGGGGTTAACCTCAAGGATATAAATGGTACCATCCTTAACGGCATACTGAACGTTCATCAGACCGATAACATTCAGCTCTAGGGCCATTATCTCGGTCTGGCGGCGAACCTCAGCAATCAACTCCTGAGACAGCGAATAGGGGGGCAGGGAACAGGCTGAATCACCGGAGTGAATACCAGCCTCTTCGATATGCTCCATGATTCCGCCGATCACCACCTGCTTGCCGTCACAGAGCGCATCCACATCAATCTCAATGGCTGCATCCAGGAATTTATCAACCAGAATCGGGTGCTCCGGTGAAGCCTGCACCGCAGTGGTCATGTAGCGCCGCAGATTCTCCACATCATAGACAATCTCCATGGCACGACCACCAAGAACATAGGAGGGACGTACCACCACCGGATAGCCGATCCGATTGGCCACCTCTTCAGCCTCTTCAAAGGACCGGGCTGTACCGTTAGCAGGCTGCAGCAGATTGAGCTTGTGCAACATCTCCTGAAACCGCTCACGATCCTCAGCACGGTCAATGGCATCCGGGCTGGTACCGATAATCGGCACCCCGGCCTTTTCAAGGC
>NZ_JAOTRZ010000365.1 GCF_030247655.1 Trichlorobacter sp.
GTGTACACCAGACGCCGTCCAGCATGTTCAACACAATAACCAACTGCGGGAACCGTATGATGCACCGGTATAGCAATCAGGGTATACCCGTCAACGCAACTGGATAGGGTATTGTTTTCGCAAAGCGTGACGGGGGACAGCGGTTCTATCGTATTAAAGCGCAATACCGGCTCTTCCGGTGTAGGCAGACAAGTAAAATCAGGCCAGATCAGTCCGTTAAAAAGGTGGTTACGCAGGGCATCAATCACCGACTGAGGGGCATACACATCAACCAGATGACGCAGATTTTTAACAATGATATTGTCCGCCAAGGCAGGAATACTGCGGATATGATCCAAATGGGCATGGGTGATAAATATATTTTTGATTAACCACTGCTCTTCTTCATTCAGAACAGATCCGATCGTTCCGGCGTCAAGCAGCAGAGAATCATCAATCAAAAAAGCGGGAGGCCTGAAATCTGGAAACTCTGCTCCGGCACTTCCAAGGATACGCAGCTTCATTGCTTTACCTCCCTGTGCAGACTCAAATACTGCATTACAAAAACTGCTCTTTCAATTGCCGGATAATTTCAACCTGACGGCTGTAAATATACTGAGAAATAATTTTATCTGCGTCTTTATCCGGCTCAAAGCTGAATGTATGGATAAAAATAGTATCATCTTTAGCTGACTTTATCAGGGTAGCCGGCAGTGTCAATTCGTTGTTCTGAATACAAAATTGTATCAAGCCATTTTGTGGCATACCTGCCGGTGCTGCCTGCTGACTGTGGATAGCAACCCCGGAAACTGAAATATCGTCAGCACGACCGGATAAGGACTGTATCCCGGCAGTGTAGGCAGCAGTCAAACAGCCTTCAGTTGTAACCCTGACAGCGTTACGCCGATCTGCACGGATAGAAGCATAGGCAAAGCGTCCCAACACAGCAAAGCAGTTCTTGACATTGATATATTCAACAAAACAATGAACTCCCAAACCTTGCGGAAACGATGAGCAGGTAAGTAGAACCTGTTTTTGCAAACCAAGCACAACAGATTGTGCCTGATGTGCTGTCACCTCAATACTGTCAATATCTATTGCATCAATCTTTGCAGCATAACTGATCGGCACCTCATGATAGTAGTTCAACAGCTTAAGATCGTTTTTAAGACGCCCTGCCTTGATCTCTCGCAGGATATGCAGAATCGCGTCCAAATCCTGCTTGCCATCTTTAATGCTTACGATCTGATACGTCTCTCGCACGACACCCCCATGCTGCTTATCCAAGTGGTTGGCAAACCGGGCAGAAATGAGTCCCCCGTTGTCCAAGCTTCATTTTAACAATCAAACTACCGCATACCCTGCAGGGCTTCCCATCTTGGCCATAGACAGCAACAGGAAAGGAGCCTGCCTCAAAGACGCCATCAATATTGGCTCCTTTCGCAGCAACAGCCTGGGTCAACACACCATGTAGCGCATCATACAGACGAACCGTCTCTTGTGAGGAAAGAGCAGCTGTGCCTCTTAGTGGATGTAACTGAGCACGGAATAGTGTTTCGTCAGCATAGATGTTACCAACAT
>NZ_JAOTRZ010000102.1 GCF_030247655.1 Trichlorobacter sp.
GCAAGACCGTGGTGATGGGTGGCTTTCATGCCAGTAACCTGCCGGACGAGGCGCTGCAGCATGTGGACAGTGTAGTGGTGGGGGAGGGGGAACTGGCTTGGCCACAACTGCTGGCCGATTTTCAGTCCGGTCGGCTACAGCGGGTCTACCGGGCAGCCGGGCTGATCGATACGACACTGATCCCACCGGCCCGCCGGGAGATTTTTAAGGGCTCAGGTCACCTCTTTACCAACACCATCCAGACCACCCGTGGCTGTCCTTTTGACTGTGAATTTTGCTCGGTCACCGCATTTTATGGCCGCAAGTACCGCAAGCGTTCGGTGGAGCAGGTGCTGGCAGAGCTGCAGGAACTACGCAAGGCCAACTCCTTTGTCTTTTTTGTGGATGATAACATTGTGGCTGACCGTCGCTACTCGTTACCGCTTTTTGAAGGGATGAAGGGGATGGGGCTGAAATGGCTTTCCCATGCCCCGATTGATTTTGCCGAGGATCAGGAGCTGTTGAAGGCTGCCGGTGAATCCGGTTGTGTGGGGATGTTTGTGGGGTTTGAGTCCCTGAACCAGGATTCCCTTGCTGCCATGGGCAAGGTAACCAACAAGGCCGCGTCCTACAAAGCCTATGCTCAACAGTTCCGGGATAACGGTATCGGCATTCTGGGCTCCTTTGTGATGGGCTGTGATGGCGATACCCCGGCGGTCTTTGAACAGACCCTGCGCTTTTGCGAAGATGCCCGGCTTGAGGCTGCCATCTTCCCTATTCTGACCCCCTATCCTGGTACCAAGGTGCGGCAGCGGCTTGAGTCTGAAGGGCGGATCATCTCCAATAACTGGCAGGATTACGATATGGAGCATGTTACCTTCCAGCCTAAAGGGATGACGATCCAGCAACTGCAGGATGGCTATGATCAGGCCTGTCGCAGTTTTTATTCCTGGGGGTCCATCTATCGCCGCCTCTTCAAACTGCACCGTTCTGTTCAGGTCTTTGGTCCGATGAACATCGGATTCCGCTCAGCCATCCGTAGAAAACGGACTGATGCATGACTTCAAAACCCCGCCTGCTGTTAGTCTATCTCGCCACCCATAAACTTGGCTGGGTCAAACGCTTCCAACTTCCTTCCCTGTCACTTAAACAGGTTGCCGCTGTTACACCGCCTGAATGGGAGGTGCTGCTGGCTGATGAGGTGCAGGAAGAGATTGATTTTGAAGGTGAGTATGATCTGGTAGGAATCACCGCCATGACCCATCAGGCGGCCCGGGCCTATCAGATTGCAGATCGTTTTCGTGAACGGGGCGTGCCGGTGGTGCTGGGTGGTATTCATCCCACGGTGTTGCCTGATGAGGCGATTCAGCATGCTGATAGTATCGTGCTGGGCGAGGCTGAGCCGGTCTGGGCTGATCTGTTGCGTGATCTGCAGCAGGGGCAACTGAAACAGTTCTACCAGGTACTCCCTGCAGGTGATCTGCTGACTATTCCCTGGTCGCGCCATGATTTTCTGGCACCCCGCAAATATCTGACCACCAAGACCCTGCAGGCCAGTCGCGGCTGCCCTTACAACTGCCCCTTCTGTACGGTTACCCCTCACTTTGGACGCACCTTTCGCTACCGTGATCCAGAGGATGTACTGGCGGAACTAAGGAGTTTTAAGCCCGGTCTGATGGTATTTCTGGATGATAATATTCTGGGCGATCCTGAGCGGGCCAAGCCGATCCTGAAAGGGATGGCCGGTATGGGGTTGAAGTGGGGAGGGCAGGCAAACCTGCGTTTTGCCGAAGACCCTGAACTGGTCCGTCTGCTGGCTGCTGCAGGTTGTGTCGGGATCTTTGTGGGGCTAGAATCGGTGGATGGTGAGTATGCCAACCTGCCTAAAACCGCTGGCAAGACATCCCAGGCTGATCTGATCAAGCGGATCCGGGATACCGGCGTAGTGGTGGAGGCCTCGGTTATCTTTGGATTTGACGATCATGATGAAGGGGTATTTGAGCGGACCGTGCGTTACCTTGAAAACTGTGCTGCCAGCCTACCCACCTTTCATATTTTAACTCCCTATCCTGGTACGGCCCTGTTCACGCAGTTTCAGCAGGAAGGCAGAATGTTGCATACTGACTGGCAGCGTTACGATCATGGTCAGGTCGTATACCAGCCCAAGCTGATGTCACCGGAACGGCTCTACAACGGCTGGGTTCAGGCCCGTCGCGAGGCCTATAGCTGGTCTGCCATTGCCGGACGGGTCATGCAAAGCCCTGGCAAGGGGACCAACCTGTTGTATAATATTTTGCGGCGGGGTGGTATTTACGGCAGGGAGGAGACCCCATAATGCTTTGGATCTTTCCCGGACAGCCACTGCAACAGGAGCAAATAACACCTGATGATGCTGATTTCCATGCCCTGGCAGACCTGTGCCGGGCACACTGCGACTATGACCTGATCACGCATCAGCCTCTGGCCGGACATCCCTTGAGTCATCATACTTGTCTGCAGATCTACGGCGTAGCCATGTCGCTGTATCGCGCCAGAAAATTACGCAACGAGGGATCTATCCCCAGTCTGCTAAGTGAACATTCCCTGGGGATTTATGCAGCACTGGCTGCCAGTGGCAGTATTTCTGAGCAGGACGCCCTTGCACTGGTCAGTCGGATCGGTAGCTGTATGGCCCGGATGGGTGCTGTTGAAGAGTACAGCCTAGGCTGCCCCATCGGTCTGCCTATTGATCCGGTGGACGCTGCTGCCCGTAACAACGGGATATTTGTGGCAAACTATAATACCTCTCGTCATTTTCTGCTTGCCGGTAGAAAGCAGGGTATAGAGGCTGCTCTTGCTGAATGTCAGGCAGCCGGTGCCTTCAGTGTCAGCAGCTTTCCCTGTGAGGCCCCGCTGCATACGCCTTTGATGGCTGAGATTAGGGGTGATCTGGCAGCCATTGTTGCAGAGTATCAGATTGCTGAACCTCAGATTCCGCTGATTGAGTCTCTTAACCAAACCCGCCTGACCGCCGCAACGATACCAGCTTTTCTGGTTGATGAACTACAGCAACCGGTCTACTGGGAGCGCACCTGGAAGGCGGTTCGAGCCGCTGGTTTCAGTCGCTGCAGAGAGGTGGGAAGTGGCCAGGCCCTGACCAAGTTTAACCGATGGATTGATTCGGAGGCAGGTGCGTTGTGAAAACCCATGAAACCACGATAACGGTCCGTTTTAACGAAGTGGATGCCTACCGGGTGGCCTGGCATGGCCATTATGTTTGCTGGATGGAGATCGGTCGCAATAATCTGTCCGGGCAGTTTGGCCTTGGGCCGGATGATCTGTTGGCATTGGGCTATCAGGGGCCGGTGGTGTCGCTTGAATTAAAGTATCTGCGGCCTGCCCTGTTTAATGATCTGGTGACGGTTCGCACCTGGCTGGATGCTGATGCGGCAGCTATGTTGCGCTTTCGTTGCGAGATGTTGTCTGCAGATGGTCAGCGCCTGGCCAGTGGTCTGGTCTGCCATGCCCTGACCGATATGAACGGCGTGCTGCAGTATCGTTTGCCCTTGGAAGTGGAACAGCGGGTGGCCAGCATGCGGGCCTGGCTTGCGGAAGGTGTTGCCCTATGAAATTGTTACTGGTTTCTGCAAATCGAGAACGTTCACCTTATCCGGTTTTTCCGCTTGGTCTGGCCTTTCTGGCTGCACCGCTCAAGCAGGCCGGTCACAAACTGGCGGTGCTGGATCTCTGTTTTGAAGCTGAACCCCTTGCTGCGCTTCAGGCAGCCCTTGTTGCAGAGCAGCCTGAGGTGGTGATCATTTCGCTCCGTAACCTGGACAATGTCACCTGGCCCGATGCCCGTTCCTACCTGTCTGGCCTGACTGATCTGGTGACGGTCTGCAAAGGCAAGGCAACGGTTGTTGTGGGTGGCTCCGGCTTTAGCCTGATGCCGCTTGAGGTGCTGGCTACCTGTGGTGCAGATATCGGTCTGGTGGGGGAGGGGGAGCAGCAGCTTCCGCTGCTGCTGGACCGGCTAGGGCAGGGGGCTGATCTGGCTGATCTGCCCGGTGTTGTGCTGCCCGGTAAAACCGACTATATCCCGCCTGTGACGGTTAAGCAGATCGGGAGTCCTGATCGGGAGCTGTTTGATGTGGCCCGCTATCTGAAAGAAGGTGGCATGGCCAACCTGCAGACCAAGCGGGGCTGCCCCTTTGGTTGCAGCTACTGCACCTATCCCTTGCTGGAAGGGCAACAGATGCGGACCAGGCCGGTGGCTGATATTATTGCCGAGATCCGCAGCTTGGTGGATGATCATGGTGTCGATTATCTCTACTTTGTGGATGATATCTTCAACTACCCTACCAGTTTCTGTGAACAGCTCTGTAACGCCATGATTGACGAACAGCTCACCGTCAACTGGTCAGCCTTCATCAACCCGGACTTTATCACGCCACAGCTTTTGGGTCTGATGAAGCGGGCCGGTTGCGATGCGATTGAGTTCGGCACTGACTCCGGCTCCCCGGTCATGCTGCAGAGCCTCTGTAAATCGTTTACCCTTGAACAGGTCAAATCTGCTTCGCTGCTTTGCCATGAGGCGGGACTTGATTTCTCCCATTACATCATCTTTGGCGGTCCCGGAGAGACAGAAGAGACCATTCTGGAAAGCTTCAGACTGATGGATGAACTTAATCCAACTGCAGTCATTGCCATGACCGGTGTGCGGATTTATCCCCGTACCAAGCTGTATCGTACAGCTCTGGATGAGGGGATTATTACCACCGCAACAGATCTGTTGCAGCCCACCTTTTATCTGGCTCCGGCTATAAAAGATACGCTTTCATCACTTGTGATTGAGCAGGCTATGCAGCGCAAAAACTGGATTGTACCCGGCCTTGAGGTTAATATCAGTGACACCATGCTGGAGGCATTGCGGATGTTCAAGGTGCGTGGGCCACTTTGGAAGTTGCTGAAGAGGATGGGAAGAAGTAGAATTGCCCCGATGTCCTCTTCAAAACCAACGGTACTTGGATAACGCGGATCAAGCGGATAGAAATGCTTTAACGCAGAGAAAAAAGAGAGTGGCAAAGGCGCAGAGATTTTAACCTGACAGGTCAAACAATTTGTTTTCTCTGTTGCTCAGTTGCTCTGTGTTTCAATGTAATTATGGAGTTTTCATGAGTACTGATTCTGAATATATGGGTAAGATTGTGGTAGTTACCGGTGGCACCCGTGGCATTGGCCGGGCAGTGTCATTGCGCTTTGCAGCTGCAGGCGCCACGGTTTTTGCCGCCTACCTGAACAATGATGACGCTGCAGACAAACTGCGGCTGGATGCTACAGATCTACCGGGCAGCATCACCACCATCAAGGCTGATGTTGCTACTTCTGCCGGGGCAACCGCCTTGATTGATGCGGCCACCGCTGCAAGCGGGTACCTGGATGTTCTGATCAACAATGCCGGGATTATCCGTGATGGTTTTCTGGCCATGATGGCTGAAGATGACTGGGAAGCAGTGTTACGCACCAATCTTTCTCCCCTGTTCCACTGCAGCAAGTGGGGCATCCGCAAGATGCTGGCCCGCCGCAGTGGCGTCATCATCAATGTATCCTCCATCTCCGGCATTGCCGGCGCTGCCGGGCAGACCAACTATGCTGCCTCCAAAGGGGCTGCCATCAGTTTCACCAAGTCTCTGGCCCGTGAACTAGGGCCGATGGGGATTCGAGTCAATGCCGTGGCAGCCGGACTGATTGAGACCGATATGACTGCTGGCCTGAAGCAGGACCAGGTGGAGCGGATTGTGAAATCATCTGCCCTGGGCCGGATCGGCCAGCCGGATGAGGTGGCCGAAGCAGTGGCGTTTCTTGCTTCAGCTAAAGCCGGGTATATCACCGGGCAGTGTCTGGTGGTGGATGGAGGCATCCTGTGAGTCTGCAGCGGATCGCCATAACCGGTCTGGGCACTATCAACGGAGCCGCCAAGACGCTACCTGCCTTTCAGGAGGCGATTCTGCAGGGCACAAGCGGTATTGCACCGCTTGACCTGTTTGATGTCTCACAATTTTCTACCCAGATAGGTTGTCAGGTTAAAGAGTACAATTCGGCTGATTATTTTACCCGTCGCCAGGCAACCCATCTCTCCCGCACTGATCAGCTTGCCCTGATTGCGGCCCGTGAAGCGGTTGCCATGAGTGGACTGACCGGCGTCTGTGATCCGTACCAGGTGGGTGTCTGTATCGGTGGTGGCGTCGGTGGTATGCTGAATGCCGAAGAGTGGTTGCAGGGGGAGCTGTCTGGAAAACCTGCCCGGCCCGGTTTGTTGCGGACGTTGCTGCCGGATTGCAGCAGCACAGCTCTTGCTAAAGAACTGGGTTTTGCCGGGTATCAGGGCAGCATTACCACTGCCTGTTCATCGTCTGGTACTGCCATTGGCTGGGCCGCTGACCTGATCCGCACCGGTCGTCAGCAGGCCATGCTGTGCGGTGGTGCCGATGCCCTGACCATGTTGACCTTTGCCGGTTTCAATGCCCTGAAAGTGGTTGATCCCAACCCCTGCGCCCCGTTCAGTGCCGGTCGTCAAGGACTTACACTGGGAGAAGGGGCCGCATTCATGGTGCTGGAAGATGAACAGGCTGCCTTGCAACGCGGTGCTCAGATCTACGGTTACCTGTTGGGGTATGCCTTGCTGGGTGAGGCCCACCATATGACAGCGCCGGAGCCGAGCGGAGAATCCGCTGCCAGGGTGATGCATGCTGCTCTGGATGCAGCAGCTGTGGAGAAGGAGCAGATCGGTTGGATCAATGCCCATGGTACCGGCACCCCGTTAAATGATGTGGGCGAATCCAATGCCGTCAAGCTGCTGTTTGGCGAACGTGCTTCCCAGGTGCCGCTGATCTCCACCAAGGCCATAACCGGTCACTGCCTGGGGGCTGCCGGAGCCATTGAGGCGGTTGCCACCGTGCTGGCCCTGAATGCCGGAATCATCCCGCAGACCCTGCATTTCAGGGGTGTTGATCCGGCCTGTGATCTTGATTACGGTCATGCTGGCAGCCGGGCCACGGATACCCGAATGGCCCTGTCCAATTCCTTTGCCTTTGGGGGCAATGTCACCTCAGTTGTGCTTGGCTCTGCAGCTCTGCAGCAGGAGGTCTGCTGATGGATTACTTTGTACCAGCCATTGCAATCACCGGCACTGCTGCCATCAGCGCTGCAGGGGTCGGCATTAAGCCTGCGCTTGAGGCATTGACCAGTGGGGTCAGTTGTCTGAAGCCGATTCCTGATGATCTGGTTGCCGGTACCGCCGGACAGTACTGGGGTAAGGCCGATCTGTTCAAGGCAACCGATTTTATCCCACCGCTCAAGGCACGTAAACTTGATCGGGCCAGTCAGTTTGCCGTTGCTGCCGCAGGCCTGGCCCTGGCTGATGCCGGGATTGCCAGGGGGGCTTTCCCCTCGGACCGGATCGGGATTGCCCTTGGTTCCGGCTTTGGCGGTATCGCCAATGCCTCTGAGTTTTTAAGCGGCTATTATCAGGCTGGTGTATCTGGTCTGTCACCGATGCTGTTTCCCAATACCGTTGCCAATGCTGCTGCCAGCAACGCCTCAATTGAATATGGTCTGCAAGGCCCCAATATCACCTTTATTCAGCGTTTTTGTTCGGCAGAATCCGCCATTCTGGCAGCCTGCCGTTTTATTGAGGAAGGCCGGGCCGATATCATGCTGGCTGGTGGTGTGGATGAGCTGACCCCCCAGATGATGCGCGGCTTTAGCGTAACCGGACAGCTGACCCGTTATGCATCCGGTTTTGGCGAAGGTTGCGGTATGCTGGTGCTGGAGCGTGCCGACCATGCCCGTTGTCGGGAAGCTGCCATCTTGGCCCAGATCACCACAATCAGCACGATCGGTCTGCTCTTGCCCGGTTTGGAACAAACAGGGATCAACCGTCTGCTGCAGCGACAACAGAGCTGCGATCGCCTGAGCATCTCAGGCATTGAACAGGCTGCCGAACCGTTTACTGCTGCTGTTCAGGCGACAACCGTCAGCTGTCCCGGCCGTCTGATCGGACGTTCTTTGGCCATGGGGGGCACCGTACTGGGGCTGTTGACCGCTTCATTGCAGCCAGGTGAACAGGGGCTGCATCTGGCTGCCTCACCGGAAGGCCCCTACTATGCCATTTCAGTGCAAGGTGGCGACGCTGCTGAATCCTGATCCCACCGCATATCTGCCGCACCGCTATCCGTTTATCATGCTGGATCGGGTGCTGGAGCAGCAACCGGGCAGCTTTGCCCGTGCCCGCTACCGGACCAGTGCCTCGCTTCAGGCCTATCCCCAGATCCTGCTGGTTGAGGCGGTTGCCCAGCTTTCCGGGATTGCGGCAGCAGGGCAGCAGGGGGAGGGCGGTTTTTTGGCTGCGGTTGATCAGGCCCGTTTTGGCCGTGCTCCACAGCTTGGTGAAACCCTGGATGTCTTGGCCAGAATCATCAAATCCTTTGGCCGCTTACATCTGGTTGAAGGACAGGTGCTGGTGGGAGAAGAAGAGCTGTTGAGTGTTACCCTGACCCTGGGGATTGGACCATTATGAAAACCTTACTACACCTATTGCTTGCTTGTGCATTGGTGCTCCCGGCACTGCCGGTACATGCCCGTGTTCTTTCACCGGTGGAAGGGCTTGAGACCTTGCGTCGTTCCTTCGGCGCCATGCAGGATTTTACTGCAGAACTGACCCAGGAAAAGCAGCTTTCGATCATGAAGAAAAAGCTGGTCATGCAGGGTCAGATCCGGTTCAAAAAACCTGACCGCTTCTACATGGAACTGGTGCCACCCTACAGCAGCAAGGTGCTGCTGAAAGATACGGTGCTGCAGCAACGCCTGGGCACACAAGGTGAACTGCAGCGGATTGTGCTGCCGCCTGAGCAGGGGTTGTCCCGCTGGTTTGCCACATTGGCAAAGCCGATTACTGCCGTGCCGGAGGGGATGGAGGTACGGGCTGAGCAGAACGGTAGCCAGACCAGCGTGACCATCAGACCGGCCAAAAATGGACAACTGAAAGAATTAACGGTTGTGCTGTATGATGATGGCACGGTGCGCAAGCTCGTGCTGGAGGAGCGGGGTGGGGATAAAACCACCATGACCTTTCGCAAGACCCGTAAAAACATCGGCCTGACCGATGCTGATTTTCGTCTGGAGTAGTCATGTTCCGTTTCTGCGTACTGATTATACTGTCTGTCCTGCTTTCTGCCTGTGCAACTAAACCTCTTTTTACCGACAATTCGCAGGTTGTGCCGGGCAGGGTGGTTGAGACCCTTAGTTCCAGCGTGACTCTTTCCCTGCGTACTGGTGAAAAAAATATCTCCGGTCGTGGTTTCATGGTCTATCGTCGCCCGGATCAGATGCGACTGATCTTGCTGTCCCCCTTTGGTACCACCGTAATGGAGGCGCAGTTGGCAGGTGAACGTCTGACCCTGACCTATCCGGCAGATGGGGTTGCCTATCAGGGCCAGATCAAGGATCTTCCCCCTGCAACCGGGCAGCGTGGTTTTGCCATGCTGCGCTGGGTGCTGGATTCTGAGCCGCCCATTGGCGCCCCTGTCTCTGGCGTGGTTGAGCAGCAGGCCAGCCAGGGTGGCCAGGAGCAGATCACCATCAAGAATGGTCTGGTGCTTGAAAAGAGCCTGAAGTCCGGTGAACAGGTGCGCTACCGCAACCATACTGTGCTGGCCGGTGTGCGGCTGCCCCTTGAGCTGCAGATGGAGAGCGCTGAAGGTGACCGGATTCGCCTTGTGCTGGAAGAACCGGAAGTTAATACAGAACTTGAAGAACCGATGTTTAACGTACCGTTACAAGGTCTGCGACTGTTTCCCCTGTCCCAGCTGAAGGCCCGCTGATCCATGAATATTCCCGGTTTCAATGGTTTGCTTGATCTGGTCAGTCGCC
>NZ_JAOTRZ010000103.1 GCF_030247655.1 Trichlorobacter sp.
CGAGATCGTGCGTGCCGATGAACGCAAGATGATGCCGCGTGTTATTTCCCGTGCCGGTACCAGCCAGGGCTACTCTTACGAATCGCTGTCATGGCGCAAACAGAACAAAAAAATGGAGCCGTTTCTGTTGTCGGTCATGGAAAAGGTCTCGGAAGAGAACACTTACAGCCATGATGGCGAAGAGTTCCTGTTTATCATGAAAGGGCCCGCCGAACTGGTGCTGGAAGATCAACGCCATGAGCTGGGTGAAGGGGATTGTGTCTACTTTGACTCATCCCTGCGGCATCGTCTGCTTTCCAAGGACGGCACAGAAGTGCAGGTGCTGGCGGTGGTTGCCAGATAGTTGATCCGTTTATCTACCTTGTAGATTTTGTCCGTATATTACACTGCAGAGGAAGGATGGTTCAGATGTCCAAGAAAGCGATTAAGCCCTCACTGAAGAACCCGTTTGCCCCACCGGAAACCGTTGAGTTTACCATTCCCGGCGAGATTCCCGGCAAGAAGGGCGGCTATGAAGAGGCGATGAAGGAAGGTCATGACCTGATTCAGCGTCCGATCAAGTCGGTCAGCATTGCCCAGATTGAAAAGCAACATTTCAAGAAGAGGATGACTGTCTGGGAGCGGATCAAGGTATTAACTGAGAAGGAGCCCAACGTCCTGTTCCAGAACTGGGGCAAAAATCTTGACGGCGCCTCGCTGGTCACCGGTATTCTGAATGTAAATGGCCGCGATGTGGCACTGTATGGCCATGACTTTACCGTGCGGGCCGGTTCCATTGATGCCACCAATGGTCGTAAGCTGGCACTGCTGTTTCAGATGGCTGGTGAAAAAGGGATTCCGGTTATCGGCATGAACGACTCTGCCGGTGCCTTTGTGCCTGCCGGAGTGGGTGGTCTGGACGGCTATGCCGAGGCCTTTACCGCCCTGCGCAAGATCAGCGGCGTGGTTCCTTCCATTATGTGTATGTTCGGCTTCAATGCCGGTGGTGGGTCCTATCTTCCCCGACAGGGCAGCTTTGTGATTCAGCCCAAAGACACCTTCTTCGGTCTGACCGGCCCCGGTGTAGTCAAGTCGGTACTTGGTGAGGATGTAACCCCTGAAGATCTTGGTGGGCCCAAGGTGCATGGAGCCTCCGGTGTGGCTGACCTGACCGTTGAGGATGAAGTGGGGGCACTGCGTGGTGCGTTGCAACTGCTTTCCTATGTGCCGGACAACAACAGTGTCATGTCACGCTTCCAGAAGACCAGTGACCCGCTGGATCGTAAAACCTGGGAGATCAATACCCTGTTAAAGAAGGCCTTCAACTCTCCCACCGGTTTCAATACTCCGTTTGATGTCTCAATCATGATCCAGCAGATCTGTGACCATGGTGACTATTTTGAGATGCAGCCGGATCGTGCCCGTGAGGCCGTGACCGCCTTTGGTCGTCTGGGGGGCAACGTGGTCGGCTTTGTGGCCAACAACTCTGCAGTGGCATCCGGGCAGATCTCAGTTGATTCCGCCTACAAGATCGCCCGCTTCAACCGTTTCTGTAACATCTATAATATTCCGATGATCTTTATGGAAGACACCACCGGCTTCCTGCCTGGTCGTGAGCAGGAGTCCCGCGGCATTGTTCAGGCCGGTCGCGCCATGCTGGATTCCATTGTTGATATCCGTACCCCCCGCATCCTGCTGATCATTCGGAACGCCTACGGCGGGGCCTATGCCTCCTATAACAACTATCCTACTGGTGCTGATCTGGTTCTGGCGCTGCCCACCACCCGTCTGGCGGTTATGGGGCCGGCCGGTAAAGAGTTTGTCTACAAGGATGAACTGCGTAAGTTGCGTGGTGCGATTAAGGACAAGGTTAAGCTGGGCGCACAGGAGCGGGTTGCTGCCGGTATGGCGGCAGGAGAGGCAACCAAGGATGCTGAGAAGGATGTGGCTGACTGGCTGAAGATTGAAGAGGCTGCACTGAATCTGCGCTATGAAAAAGAGTTGATGAATCCGAAGGAAGGTCTGGCTCTGGGCTCCATCTCATCACTGGTAATGCCCACCGATCTGCGTAAGGTGCTGGGCGAGAACATGAACTTCCTGCTGCGGCATTATAAGCCCGGCCCGATGCAGGCAATTCAGCGTGAGTTCCATTAACGGCTGAAGATCATTTATTAACACAGAGCAAGAGAGCAATAGAGAAAAGCGAAACTGCATAAAGAAACCATTAAGAATTTGGTTTAACCCTTTTAAAAGATTTTAGTTTTTACCTCTGTTGCTCAGTTGCTCCGTGTTTCAAAAAGATTTCAATAAAATTGGAGATACAAGCCCATGCCTCAGACCGATTACTATAAGCACAACCCCCTGATCCACCGGGATCGCCGATTGAGCAAGTCTTCATCCGAGTGGGTCCGTTCTTTTTCCTGCGAAGATCTGAAGCCGCTGATCGTCTGCCGTGGCCCGATTCGTAAGGAAGCGATGGATGTCTATCATGAAATGGGAATCAGCCACTACGGCATCCTGCTCTCAGAAAAAGATTCCATTGTCTATCCAAATGCCCTGGCTCCTGAACTGCGCCAGCTGACCGATTCCAACCGCGTTCACCGGGTACCTGATTATTCCGGCGCCAGCAAGGAGGAACGGGTTGAACGGATCAACCAGATCATCGGCATTGCCAAGGACAACGGCTATGACTCTATCTTTGCCGGTTATGGCTTTATGGCAGAAGACGAAGAGTTTGTGGCTGCCATTGAAAAGGCCGGTCTCAAGTTTATCGGGCCCTGCGCCAACACCCAGGCCCGGGCTGGTAAAAAGGATGAAGCCAAGCGAACCGCCCTGCTGGTAAATGTTTCAGTAACCCCTGGTATTGACAACGTTACGGCTCGTACTCTGGTCAAAAAGCATGACAGCCGTGAGAAGCTGCTGGCACTGGTCAAGGCAGAAGGGTTGGAGTGTGATGCCAAAATCCTGAAGGATACCAAGCTGCCGTTGGAAAACCTGGCAGATCATATCCTGATGACCTCATATCAGAAAGGGATCGATCTTTTCACTATTGAAGATCTTTGTGCCCAGGTACAGGAAGAGGTGACGGAGTTGTTCCGCAAGTATCCCCAGAGCCGTTTCAGAATCAAGGCGATTGGCGGCGGTGGTGGTAAGGGACAGCGGATTCTGGGCGCTTCACTGCTGGGTACCAAGAAGGCTGATGAAAAGGCTATAGCCAAGGCAGCCGCAGAGGCCCCTGCCATGGTGCGTGAGGTGCTGCAAGAGGTTAAGGCCAATGGTGTGGGCGACAACAAGAACGTCCTGATTGAGTTGAACATTGAACAGACCCGCCACAATGAGATCCAGCTGCTGGGTAACGGTGACTGGTGTATCTCACTGGGTGGCCGTGACTGCTCCCTGCAGATGCATGAGCAGAAGCTGCTTGAGGTGTCGGTTACTCAGGAAGGGCTGCTGGCGGCGATTGCCAAGGCCAAGGCAGAGAAGAGAAAAGAAGAGGTTACGGCGCTTGAATCAGATCTGAAGGTACTGCAGCGGATGGAAGAGGAATCTGCCCGCTTCGGTCAGGCCGTTGGTCTGGATTCCGCCTCCACCTTTGAGTGCATTGTGGACCGTGATCGTCACTACTTTATGGAGGTCAACACCCGGATCCAGGTGGAGCACCGGGTAACCGAGCTCTGCTATTCGCTTAAGTTCACCAACCCTAAAGACAAGAACGACTTCTTTATTGTGGAATCCCTGGTTGAGGCGATGGCCCTGCTGGCAGAGCATAAGCAGCGTCTGCCCAAGCCGGAGCGCTTTGTGCGTTTCAATGCCTCGGTTGAGGCCCGTCTGAACGCTACTGATGCCTCACTTTCTCCCCATGCCGGCGGTATGATCCGTTACTGGTCAAAGCCGATCAAGGGCGAGGTGCGTGATGATCAGGGGATCAGTATGCTGAACCCTGACACACATCAGTTCATGAAATACAAAGTGGCCGGTGCCTATGACTCCAACATCGCCCTGCTGCTTACCAAGGGTGATGACCGGCTCTGCAGCTATGAGCGCTTGTCTGAAGTCCTGCGCAGCACCACCCTGCGTGGCAGTTCGCTGGCAACCAACCTGGAGTTCCACTACGGCCTGGTTAACTGGTTCCTGGGTCGCAATGTCATGGCCAAGCCTACCACCCGCTTTGTGGTGCCGTACCTGACGCTGGTGGGTACCCTGAAGGAAGAGGCCAACAAGCTGGATGTAGTCTATGCCTTCTTCCAGATGAAGAAGCATTACGCCAAGTTAGTAACCGAGCAGTTCGGTGATCAGCCTGACGTGCTGGCCAAAGAGCTGAAAAATATGTCAGCACTGCTGGATCGTAAAGGCACGCTGGTCACCCGCCCGATGGAGCGTCTGCTGGATGATCCCCATCTGCTGTCCGGCTGGTTGTCGGTCAATACCAAGAACTTCAAGATTGAAAAAGGCAAGGTAATCTGGCTGCGTAACCCGCTGGGCGTGCTGCGTGATACCTATGAGTACCTGCATATGGACTACCGTCTTCATAAGCCAGCAGCCGAAATCATCTGGGATCATGACAGGAAGCTTCTCGAGGAAGGTCTTGATTTTTCAAGAAAAATTCGCGAGCACTTCGGCCTGCACAAGGATGAATACGACAAGCTGAATGAAATTCTGCACAAAGAGAAACCACAGGGCGGTTTTGATCAGGCCATGTGGGATGATATCCGTTCCGCCCACTATGGTTTTGAGGTCGGCCTCGAAATGTTGGGGATGCTGTTCCTGATCGGTGAAAATACCAAGTTCTGGGATATGAAGGTGCTGGATGATCTGGAAGTGGTGATCCCTGACTACCTGACCGATCCGGATCTGCAGGCGAGGATGAAGAAGATCCTGGTGCCGCCACCAGCCACCAAGGCAGACGAGATTGTTGCGGTCTGCGGCGGTATGTACTACGGTCAGGAAGGTCCCGGTCTGCCTCCTTTTGTGACTGAAGGGATGCACTTTGAGAAGGATCAGCCGCTGTACATCATTGAAGTTATGAAAATGTTCAATACCATCAGGGCGCCGTTCTCCGGCACCATTGACAAGATCATCATGGAAGGTGGCGACGGCACCATTGTCCAGAAGGGACAGCCGCTGTTCAAGATCACCCCGGATGAGAAATTTGTTGAGGTTGACGCAGCGGTTGTTGAGAAGGAAAAACGTGATCTGACCACCACCTATCTGAAGGCGGTGCTGTAAACGAAGACATTTTGAAACACGGAGCAACAGAGCAACGGAGAAAACCACGAAAAATCTTTTACGCAGAGATGCAGAGAAACAGAGAAAAACGAAAGAACAAACAAAAACGGTTTTTATTTTAACCTTTTTAACTTGTTTCCTCTGCATCCCTGCTTCTCTGCGACTCTGCGTAAAGATTGTAGAGGTGCTCGGTTGAACTACTGTTAAAACTTCAAAAGGCTCCAGGTGTCGCTATCTGGAGCCTTTACTGCTTACAAGCGAGGTAACCACCATGGCAACATTTGATAAGAAGACGACAGCAGACTGGGAAAAGCTGGCTGCCAAAGAGATCAAGAAAGAAACCACAGCCCCATTAACCTGGGATACGCCGGAAGGGATAGCGGTCAAGCCGCTCTATACCCAGGCTGACCTGGAAAAACTTGAAAACATTGATACCATGCCCGGTTTTGCGCCGTTTTTACGTGGTCCTAAGGCCACCATGTATGCCGGTCGCCCCTGGACGGTGCGCCAGTATGCCGGGTTCTCCACCGCAGAAGAATCCAATGCCTTCTATCGCCGTAACCTGGCTGCCGGTCAGCAAGGGCTTTCGGTTGCCTTTGACCTGGCAACCCACCGTGGCTACGACTCTGATCACCCTCGCGTGGTTGGCGATGTGGGCAAGGCCGGTGTTGCCATTGACTCGATCCTTGATATGGAAATCCTGTTCAAGGATATTCCCCTGGCTGATGTTTCGGTCTCCATGACTATGAATGGCGCGGTGCTGCCGATCCTGGCACTCTACATCGTGGCTGCTGAGGAACAGGGGGTGTCCCATGACAAGCTGGCCGGTACGATCCAGAACGATATCCTTAAAGAGTTCATGGTTCGTAACACCTATATCTATCCGCCAACCCCTTCAATGAAGATTATTGCTGATATTATTGAATACACCAGCAAGTATATGCCCAAGTTTAACTCCATCTCCATCAGTGGCTACCATATTCAGGAGGCAGGTGCTAACAACGTACAGGAGCTGGCCTTTACCCTTGCCGATGGTATTGAATACGTCAAGGCCGCCCTGGCGAAAGGTCTGGAGGTAGATCAGTTTGCGCCGCGGCTCTCCTTCTTCTTTGCCATTGGCATGAACTTCTTCATGGAGATCGCCAAGCTGCGGGCTGCCCGTTTCCTCTGGGCAGAGCTGATGTCCCAGTTCAATCCCCAAAATCCACTTTCCCTGGCACTGCGGACCCATTGCCAAACCTCTGGATGGAGCCTGACCGAGCAGGACCCTTACAACAACGTAATCCGTACCACCATTGAGGCCATGGCAGCGGTGCTGGGCGGTACCCAGTCCCTGCACACCAACGCCCTGGATGAGGCGATTGCCCTGCCCACCGAGCATTCTGCCCGTATTGCACGTAACACCCAGTTGGTGATTCAGGAAGAATCCGGTATCACCAGGGTGGTTGATCCTCTGGCTGGCTCCTATTATGTGGAATCTCTGACCGCCTCCTTGATCGAGGAAGGGCGTAAGCTGATCGCCGAGATAGACAGCCTGGGCGGTATGACCAAGGCGATTGAATCCGGTATGCCCAAGCTGAAGATTGAGGAATCAGCCGCCCGCAAGCAGGCCCGGATTGATATTGGCAGCGAGGTGATCGTCGGGGTTAACAAGTACAAGCTGGCAAAAGAAAATCCGATTGAGACCCTGGATATTGACAATACCGCGGTGCGTGAGGCTCAGATCGCCCGCCTGAAAAAGTTACGGACAGAGCGCAATGAGTGTGATTGTCAGGCAGCGTTGCAGGCCATTACCGCAGTGGCAGAATCCGGCCAGGGCAATCTGCTTGAGGCCTGCGTGGATGCGGCCCGCAAGCGGGCCTCGGTGGGTGAGATTTCTGATGCCATGGAAAAGGTCTTTGGTCGTCACAAGGCAGAGATCAAACTGGTTTCGGGGGTATACGGAAAAGTGTTTGAACAGAACGATGAATTTAGCGCCTTAAAGAAAGAGGTGGATGACTTTGCAGAAGCTGAAGGGCGTCGTCCCCGGATACTGATCGCCAAGATGGGTCAGGATGGCCATGATCGTGGTGCCAAGGTCATTGCCACCGCCTTTGCCGATGTTGGCTTTGACGTGGATATGGGGCCCCTGTTCCAGACCCCGGAGGAGACCGCCAAGATGGCGGTTGAAAACGATGTCCACGTGATCGGCGTTTCCAGTCTGGCTGCCGGTCATAAAACCCTGGTGCCGCAGCTGGTGGCAGAGCTGAAGAAACTTGATGCAGCTGATATCGTCGTGGTCTTAGGCGGGGTTATCCCCCGGCAGGATTATGAAGAACTGTACGCGGCAGGAGCTGCCTGCATCTTCGGACCGGGTACGCCGATCACCAAATCGGCCCGCGAAACACTGGAAGCGATTAAGAAAAAGGCCTAAAGACGCTATTTGAAACACAGAGCAACAGAGCAACGGAGAAAATCTTATAAGCAGCAAAGAAGGGGAAAGGCAAAAAACTGAAAGTCTTGCATTTTGTTTTATCCCTATAAGCTTTTAAGGTTTTGTTGTGTCCCTAAAGATTTTAGCTTTGCCCTTCTCTGTTGCTTAGTCGCTCTGTGTTTCAATATGGCCTTAAAGAAGTTATAAATGGAACTACACACACTCGCCGATAACATCCGTAAGGGTAATATCCGTGCCATGGGCAAGGGGATTACCCTGATTGAGAGCAAAAAGCCTGAACATGCCCAAAAGGCTGCCCAGTTACTTGACCTGCTGCTACCCCATACCGGAAACAGTTTACGTATCGGCATCACCGGCGTGCCGGGTGTCGGCAAGTCTACCTTCATTGAGGCCTTTGGCAGCTACCTGACTGAACAGGGGCATCGGGTAGCGGTGCTGGCGGTTGATCCTTCTTCTCAAATTACCGGTGGCAGTATTCTGGGTGACAAAACCCGCATGGAAGAACTGTCCCGCAATCCACATGCCTTTATCCGTCCCTCTCCAGCCGGTGATACCCTGGGTGGTGTGGCCCGTCGTACCCGTGAGACCATGCTGCTCTGCGAGGCGGCCGGTTATGATATTGTGATTGTCGAAACCGTCGGGGTTGGGCAGTCAGAGACCACGGTTGCCTCCATGGTGGACTTTTTCATGCTGCTGCAGCTGGCAACAGCCGGTGATGAACTGCAGGGGATAAAAAAAGGGGTCATGGAACTGGCTGATGCCATCATCGTCAATAAGGCCGATATTGATCTACAGAAGACCGCTCTTGCCCGGCAACAGTACCAAAATGCCCTGCATATTCTGCGGCCCAAAAGCAGAAACTGGCAGGTGCCGGTGTTGACCGTCAGCGCCCTGAAAAACGAAGGGGTGCCAGAGGTGTGGCAGATGTTGTCCAGCTTCCGCACTGCCATGCAGCAATCCGGCGAGTTTGAAGAAAACCGCAAACACCAGTCAGTGGACTGGATGTGGTCCCTGCTGATGGATGACCTGAAGACACTTTTCCTGAACCATAAGGATGTAAAAGGTATCTTTCATCAGGTGCAGGAAGCGGTATCACAAGGGATCACCACGCCGTCGGCAGCGTCCCGGCGCTTGCTGGATGTTTTCCGGCGGTAAGGAATTTTGTGGAAACACAGAGCAACGGAGCAACAGAGAAAAGCTGTCGTGACGCAGATCTTACTAATAGTATTATAGGCTGCGCTATTGAAGTGCATAAAACTCTGGGGCCTGGCTTGCTTGAGTCTGTTTATGAATCATGTCTGATGCATGAACTTGTTCGGGCTGGTTGTTTGGTTGAGCGCCAGAAGAAGCTGTTGGTAAATTATAAGGGGCTTGAATTTGAAGAAGGTTTTCGAATAGATTTGCTGGTGAATGATACTGTTATTGTTGAGCTTAAATGTGTGGAGCGCCTCCTGCCAATTCATGAAGCGCAACTTTATACCTATTTGAAGCTGTCTGGAAAAAGAACTGGTCTACTCATTAATTTTCTCTCAAAGCTTCTTAAAGACGGCATTCAACGGATAGCTTGCTGAAGGTATTTAGGAAACACAGAGGAGCAGAGCCACGGAGGAAAACCTGCAAGAAAGGTAAGACGGGGGAAGGCCAAAAGAAAGAAATTCTTAAGGTTTTTCTCTTTACCACATTCTTTCCTGCTTTAGGTTTTTAGATCTGATTTTGCTTTTGCCGTTCTCTGTTACTCAGTTGCTCTGTGTTTCGATAAAGGAAGGAATTTTATATGTTGCAGAAAATTAACCATATTGGCATAGCCGTGCAATCTTTGGATGCTACCTTACCGTTTTACCGTGATTGCCTTGGCATGGCCTTCAAGGGCCAGGAAGAAGTTGCCGAACAGAAGGTAAAGGTGGCGATGCTGCAGGTGGGGGAATCCAAGATAGAGCTGCTGGAGCCCACGGGGCCGGACAGTCCCATTGCAAAGTTTCTGGAAAAAAACGGCCCCGGCATCCATCATATTGCCTATGAAGTGGCTGATGTTGAGGCCGCCATTGCCCATATGCTGGCCCAAGGGGTGCGGATGATTGATGAGCAGCCACGTAATGGTGCCCATGGCACCCGGATCGCCTTTGTCCACCCTAAAAGCAGTAACGGTGTGTTAACTGAGTTGTGCCAGTGTAGCGTGG
>NZ_JAOTRZ010000366.1 GCF_030247655.1 Trichlorobacter sp.
TTATTACCGGCTGCATAGGTGTTCATGGTGCGGGTCAGGGCAGCCTTGAAGCCTGCCAGGTGGGTACCGCCTTCATGGGTATTGATGTTATTGGCAAAGCTGAAGATCTTTTCATCATAGGTGTCGTTGTACTGTATGGAGACTTCCATCTCCACACCGCCTTTTTCACCCTTAAAGTAGATCGGCTTCTGATGCAGTGCCGTCTTGGCCCGGTTCAGGTATTCCACAAAGGAGTTAATGCCGCCTTCATAGAAAAAGTCATGGGATTTCCCGTCAGTCCGCTCGTCATTAATCTTGATCCGCACCCCGGCATTCAGGAATGCCAGCTCACGCAAACGCTGAGACAGGACATCAAATGAGTATTCGGTGGTCTCAAAGATCTCCTCATCAGGCATAAAGGTAATTTTTGTGCCACGACGACGGGTATTACCGGTTACCTCCAGCGGTGCTTGTGGATCACCACGGTGATAGGTCTGACGCCAGATCTTGCCATCCCGCCTGATCTCAAGATCAAGCCACTTGGAAAGTGCGTTGACCACTGAAACGCCCACGCCATGCAAACCGCCTGAGACCTTATAGGAGTCATTGTCAAACTTGCCGCCGGCATGCAAAACGGTCAAGACAACCTCTGCTGCAGAGCGACCTTCTGTGGGGTGCATGTCAGTGGGAATACCGCGACCATTGTCCACCACAGTGATTGAACCATCAGTGTTGATAGTTACGGTGACTTCGTTACAGTGACCAGCCAGTGCTTCGTCAATTGAGTTATCAACGATTTCGTATACCAGATGGTGCAAACCAGCACTGGCAGTAGAACCGATATACATGGCCGGCCGTTTCCGGACAGCTGAGAGCCCTTCCAAGACCTTGATACTACCGGCACCGTATTCGTTTGATGCTGCTGCTCCGTTTTGTTCAAACTCGCTCATGGTGTTCCATTTCCTTCGTACGTCAGTCTTCCCTCTTCAACCCGGAACAGCTTGCTATCCTGCTGCAGTACCGGAAGAAAGGGAGTTACGTCGGTTGTTGTAATCAGCACTTGGACCTCCTGCTGTCGCACATATTGCAGCAGGTTCGTCATCCGCTCCCGGTCCAGTTCAGAAGCGATATCATCAAGTAACAGAACCGGCATCTCACCAAAAGTTTCCTGAAGATGGTCCAGTTCTGCCATTTTTAGTGCCAGCACAAAGCTGCGTTGCTGCCCCTGGGAACCGAAGCCTTACAGGAGCCGCCCTCCAATCAAAAACGTCAGGTCATCCCGGTGTGGCCCCCTACCGGTTGTTTTGTAACGCAAATCTTGTTCACGCTGATTATTAAGCACATTCAGCAGCATTTCTGTTTTATTGTCTTCTGCATTGCACGCTATATCAGGCTGATAGACAACTGCCACTTTTTCCTGTTCTCCTGCTATCTGCTGATACTTTTGTTGCAGCAGTTGATTCAGTCGATCAGTGTAGCGTTGTCGATGTTCCATTAACCTGATGCCGGCTGTTGCCAATTGCTCAGTCCAGAGATCCAGCACTTCCTGTTGATTGGTCTTAAGT
>NZ_JAOTRZ010000367.1 GCF_030247655.1 Trichlorobacter sp.
CCGAGATCTACACTGGAAATCTCGTCGGCAGCGTCAGATGTGTACAAGAGACAGTCGTTGCGCATCCGCCAGAGATGGTCCAGGGCAGAGTGGTAGACCTCAATTTCCGCTTCAGAAAGAATCCCCTTGATTACCAGTTCTTTGGGGTCTTCAAATTTGTACTTGACCTGGGCCACCCAAAGGGCGGTCTGCAGGTCGCGCAAGCCGCCTTCGCCCTCTTTGATGTTGGGCTCAAGCAGATAGATGGTGGCGCCATACTTGTCCCGCCGCCGCCGCATTTCAGCGATCTTTTCCTTGATAAATTTATCGCTGGCCTTGGGCAGAATCTGGGAATAGACGGTCTTGTGCAGGATGACAAAAAGAGGTTGATGACCGGCCAGATAGCGTGAATCAATCAGTGCGGTTTTGATGGTTGTGTCCTGGGCAGCCATTTCAACACAATCAGCTGGGGTACGTACTGAATAGCCAACATCCAGCCGCAAGTCCCACAGGAAGTAGAGTAGCTTCTGGGCAAATGCCTCCACTAGCTCTACCGGCACACTGCCATCGTGCAGGAACATAATATCCACATCGGAATAGGGGTTGAGTTCGCCACGGCCATATCCCCCCACCGCAACCAGGGTTAGGTGGCCGGTCAGGCGTTTGCTGTCAGCCCCCATCATGCTTAGGATGCCGTTAAACAACGTGGAAACCATGGCATCCATAACCGCTGAGAGTTGATGGACCACCTCGGTCCCGCTTGCACCGGCTGCATGGCGCTGACGGATTTCTGCGTGGGAGTCGGTTATGAACCGCTTGCAGGCTTCGAGTATTTCTGATCGGCGTTCATCAAAGCTACGTTTGTCTCCGGCAGGAAATATCTCTGCTGCAGAAATCAGGTGCATATGCATGTGGAGCATTCCTTTTAGCAGCGCAACTGGTTATAGCCAGCCTTTGCGCTTGAAAATATAAAGCGGCAGCACAGCAGAGATAACGATCATACAAAGTGCCAGCGGGTAGCCGAACCTGAGATCAAGCTCCGGCAGGTATTTAAAGTTCATGCCGTAGATACTGGCTATCAGGGTGGGCGGCAGGAAAATGACGGACATAACGGTGAAAATCTTGATCACTTTGTTTTGCTCAATGCTTAAGAAGTTGAGAAACAGGTTCTGCAGGTAATCAAGCCGTTCAAAGTTAAAGTTGGCTGTAGTAATCAGGGAGTTAACATCCTTGATCATGATGCTGAAGTCACTCTTCAGGGTGCTGGGCATCTTGCCGCTCTTCAGCAGGGAAGAGAGCACCCGTTGCTTGTCGGTAAGGTTTTCCCGGATGGTGATGTTGGTGGCCTCAAAATCTGCCATATAGGAAAGAAACTTTTTGGTATCGTCAAAGTTGCTGGGATTAAGTCGTGCAATACTGGCTATTTCCCGGGAGACCGCCTCCAGGGTATCGGCATCGTCTTCAATCCGCATTTCCAGAATACCACCCATCACCCTGGCACCATCAGTATAATGGCTTGGGTTAAGCAACAGCTTGCGATTAAAATCACCAAAAACCGGTTGTT
>NZ_JAOTRZ010000104.1 GCF_030247655.1 Trichlorobacter sp.
GAGGCCCTGTTTCAGCGCGCCAGCAAGCTACCCCGGGTTGATATCTGTCGCCCCCCCCAGGCCATAGCCAAAAACACAGTCAATTCGATGCAATCCGGTATTTTTTACGGGTATGTAGGGTTGGTGGATGGTATTGTGGAGCGGATCAGGCAAGAGAGTCGTGATCAGACTCGGGTGCTGGCCACCGGTGGTTTGGCTGCCCTGATTGCACCGGAATCAAAGAGTATCGACGAGGTCGATGAATTTCTTACTCTGGAGGGATTGAGGATTTTGTACGAACGTAACCGGTAATTCCTGAAAGTTGTCATGCACCTATCAACGTAGACAAGGAGGCAGCGCATGGGGACGTATCCAACGGAAAAGATTCGTAATCTTGGAATTGTGGCACACGGTGGGGCCGGCAAGACATCGTTGGCTGAGGCGATCCTGTTCAATACCGGCATGATTGACCGTCTGGGGCGGGTGGATGATGGTACCTCAACCATGGATTTTGAGCCTGAAGAGATTAAGCGTAAGATTTCTATCTCATCAGCTTTTGATCACTGCGAGTGGAATGGACATTCGATTCACTTTGTTGATACTCCCGGTTACGGCGATTTTATTGGTGATACCCGTGCCTGTATGCGTGCACTGGATTGTGCCGTGGTGATTCTCTCGGCTATATCAGGGGTTAAAGTCCAGACTGAAGAGGTGTGGGAGTGGGCTAGTGAATTTGAGATTCCTCGCATCGCCTTTGTGAATAAGATGGACAAGGAACGGGCAAACTTCCTGCGGGCCATCGACGATATGGAAAAGAGTCTCAAGGCCCGTGGTGTGGCAATTCAGATGCCGATCGGTGCAGAAGAGTCCTTTGAGGGGGTGGTTGACCTGATCAGGATGAAGGCCTGCAAGTATGCCAAGGATGGCTCCGGTGGCTGCCAGGAGATCGATATTCCGGCAGACTATCTTGATGAAGCCCAGCGCCTGCGGGAGCATATGGTTGAGATCGTGGCTGAGGCCTATGATGCTCTGACGGAAAAATACCTGGAAACCGGTGAACTGAGTGAGGAGGAAATTCTGGATGGCCTGCGGGTCGGTACCATGCGTAATACCTTCACGCCGGTGCTATGTGGTTCTGCCACCCTGAATGTAGGCGTACGTCAGTTGTTGGGTGCTGTTTGCGATTTTCTGCCCTCACCGCTGGATCGCACCAAGGCGGTAGGTACCAATCCCAAAAATAATGGTCTGGTTGAGCGTGGGCCGGATGAAAAAGAGCCGTTTTCCGCACTGGTGTTCAAGACTACTTCAGATCCCTATACCGGAAAGATCACCATCTTCAGGATCTATTCCGGTACTCTTAACTCTGACTCCACCATCTATAATGCCAGTAAAGGGGTTGAAGAGCGGATCGGTCAGATCTATGAGTTGGAAGGCAAGAAGCAGAAGCCGCTTAAGCAGGCCTTTGCAGGCGATATTGTTGCTGTTGCCAAGCTCAAGGAAACCGTGACCGGCGATACCCTCTGTGATCCCATTCATCCAATTGTTTATGAGCCTGCCAAGCAGTTGTTGCCGGTCATTTCCTATGCCATAGAACCAAAGACCAAGGCGGATGAAGACAAGATTCATAACGCCTTGCATCGGTTGATTGAAGAGGAGCCGACCCTTGAATCGCACCGCGATCCTCAGACCAAGGAGTTTATTATCTCAGGACTTGGGCAGGTGCACCTGGATGTGATTGTTGAAAAAATGAAGCGCAAGTTTAATGTGGATGTGGTACTGAAGACTCCAAAGGTACCGTACTTTGAAACTATTCGGGCAACCGCAAAAGTACAGGGCAAGTACAAGAAGCAGTCCGGTGGTCGTGGTCAGTATGGAGATTGCTGGATCGAAATGTCACCAACCGGACGTGGTGAAGGCTATGTTTTTGATGACAAGGTTGTCGGTGGCGTGGTGCCCCGTCAGTATATCCCGGCCGTTGACAAAGGTATCCAGGAAGCAGCAGTAGAAGGGTACTTGGCAGGCTACCCGGTGGTTGACTTCAGGGTAGCACTGTATGATGGTTCCTTTCATACGGTTGACTCTTCGGAGATGGCGTTTAAGGTAGCAGGTTCCCTGGCATTTAAAAAGGCAATGGAGCAGTGCAAACCGGTGTTGCTGGAACCGATCGTTAACCTTGCCGTAACGGTGCCGGACGAAAATATGGGGGATGTGATTGGTGACCTTAACTCCCGTCGCGGCAAGGTTGTCGGAGTGGAACCAAAGGCAAACTCCCAGACCATCAAGGCGGTGGTCCCGATGTCAGAGGTGTTGGCCTACTCCAATGACCTGAAATCCATGACCAGCGACCGTGGTCTGTTCAGTACCGAGTTTTCGCACTACGAAGAGGTGCCGACCCATCTGGCACAAAAAGTTATCGCTGAAGCTCAGGCAGCAAAGAAAGATTAGCTGATTAGAGGGGTAGGAGTCGTATTGCGGAGGTTTCCGCTCTTGGCTTGTATTCCCACAGATCCAGCATTTACGGAGGTGTAGAGTATGGATTCAAAGTTTAATAACAAGACGACTGAAGGCGAGGCACAGGCTCAGCCCCAGGAGAAAGGTCGTCAGACCGGTATGGTGGTGCTGTTATTGCTTCTGTTGGGCGGTTTTGGGTATCTCTACTTCTTTACCGGCCTGATCCGGCCCCAGGAGCAGCCACCGGCTCCCCAACCGCCGCCTCAGGTGGTTAAACAGCCGTTGCCAGCTCGTGATGCTGCCCCGGTTGATGCAGCAACCCCTGCTGAACAAAAGGCACAGGCAACATCTTCTGCACCAGTATCTGCCGCTCCAGCTGTAGCTAAACCGGCTGATACCAAGGTGGCTGTTACGCCTACCTCCAAAACAGAAGAAAAGAAGCCTGCCGTAAAGGCTGTTGCTAAGCCTGAGCCGTTAAAGGCTGCAGTGGCGCCAGCAGTAAAGAAACCGGAGGCCTCAAAGCCGACAATGCCAGCCAAACAGGCTGAAAAAAGTGTGGCAGAGGTACAATCAGCCCAGTCAAAGCAGGCTGTACCTGCCCGTAAAGCTACTGTAGCCCCTAAAAAGAATGGACCATGGACTGTTGTGGCCGGTTTGTACGTCGTGGAAGAGACTCTTGCTGCGGACATGATCAAGGTGAAGAATGCGGGCTTAACGCCATTGATGACCAGTGGCCCCAAACGCCCGGTCGCCATGCATCGCCTTTTTTACGCCGAGTATGGCATAAAAGATGAGGCTAAACAGGCGGTTGAAAAACTGCAACGCACTTCCGGTGGCGGATTCTCTGTTCAGCGTGGAGACAAGCATGAGGTATATGCCGGTTCCTATGCGGTGTTAAGTGGCGCACAGGCAGAACAACAGCGTCTGGCAGCAGCCGGTGTCAAGGTGACCATCAAAAAGAGTCAGGTTTCGCTTGCATCCCGCAAGTTGACCGCTGGTACCTTTACTGATCGCAAGGCAGCGGATGATGCGCTGAAAAAGCTGAAGTCTGCCGGTATTTCTGCCGCAGTACTTGAATAGCAGGGTGTCTGGTGTCTGAATCGGTCAAAATCAGTATCCCTGCTTCGGTCGCGGCCTTTGTCCGGCCAGGTACACCATTGGAAGAACGCCTGCGGGGGGCACGGGGTGCCGTAGACCTCCCCCCCCGCGAGTTGTTGCTTTTGTTGTTTTGCCTTGGCAAGGATAGTGATACCGAGGTGCGTCGGCTTGCCGCTGACAGCATGGCCCTACTGGATCAACAGCTGGTCGTGTCTGTTTTGGCGGAAGGTGGTTTTCACCCCGCTGTGTTGCACGCCCTGGCGCTTATCTGTGGCAGGAATCCGGCTATTATGTCTGCCTTGCTGGCAAGCCCGGAATTGGCTGTGCCTACCCGTGATCTGCTTCAGACCCACTTTCCAGATGTTGCAGAAACAACAACGGATGGTGAACAGGAAGACCAGGCTCTGGCCTCAGATACAGTGGATGATCTGGATGACAAGGAAGCTGATGATCCAGAGGCTGAAACTACTGAGGATGATGACGAGTATCTGAGTAAATATCAGTTGGCCATGGAGATGGGCATTAGCGAAAAGATCAAGATGGCGCTGAGCGGTGACAAAGAATGGCGCAAGATCTTGATTAAGGATGCCAATAAGCTGGTGAGCAGCGGTGTTGTTAAAAATCCCCGTATGTCAGAGCCGGAAGTCCTTACACTGCTTAAGTCTGGGGTACAGAACGATGAAATTATGCGCCTGATCTGTGCCAACAAAGAATGGGTGAAAAACTATCAGATCCGTAAGGCGCTGATTGAAAATCCCAAAACACCACTGGCTAATGCATTGCGTTATCTTGGAACCATGAATGATAAAGATGTTGCCAACTATGCTAAAAGTCGCAATATCTCATCTGTGGTTGCAACACAGGCAAAACGGTTGCTGATGAATAAAAAGCGATAGATTCCAGAAACAAGGCCTCTTTGATATGGCGGTAACTAATCACGCAAAACGTGAAATAAATGCAAAAATAGTCTGTTTTGGCCCCCCGGGCAGTGGTAAGGGGGAGCTGTTTCGGTTTATACACCAGAGAATCAAACCAAGTCTGTGCAGCCCGCTTAAAACGATGTCTGCCGGGCAGGATTCGCTGCTTTTCTTTGATTATATCCCTTTTGAAACATCCAGTCTTGACGGCTATCGTATCCGCTTTCACCTTTACACCATGACCGGACCGGTGGTTAATCCCGGCACCTGGAAAATGACACTTAAAGGGGTTGACGGTATTGTGTTTGTGACACATGGCGGGGGGGAAGCGGTAGAGGATGCTGGTGACAGCTTTCAGCTATTAAAGGCTATGTTGGGCAGTTATGGCAGAAGTTTGCATGGTCTGCCCAAAGTCTGGCTTGCTTCTGATGCTGCAGATGGTCGCGGCAGATCTGAGCTTGCTGACTGTTTTGATAGTAGCAGGACCGTTATCTGTTCCCAGCATACCGGTGAAGGGGTATTACAGGCGTTGGCCCTGCTTTCCCAGGAAGTGCTGCATGAATTGCGAAATCAGTATGAACCGGCATCTGAAGCAGCCGTTCAAGATGTGCCAGCTGAATCCTTGACGAACGTGAGTCTTGATCAGTCAGCCCGGCCACACAACGTCATCACGCTGCCTGAGTTGAAAATCTCTCTGGCTGGGAGCAGTTCATTTATTATCCCCTTGACCATTCAGGGCGGTGAAACTATCAAGCGTTGTAACCTGCGTTTTTCTGTTCAGCTTGAAGAAGAGCTTTTATGACCCTTTCCCCCTTTGAGATACAGTTGCTGATTCGCCTGCTGCTGGCCACCTTGCTGGGGGGCTTGATTGGTTTGGAACGTGAGCTCCATGGCCGCCCAGCAGGTTTTCGTACGCACTTGATGGTTGCGTTAGGGGCGGCCCTCTATATGGGGGTTTCACTACATTTCTATCAGGAATATGGCGGCATGTCCGGTAATCTGGCTGTTCGCGTTGATCCAGGACGGGTAGCAGCACAGATAGTGGTCGGGATCGGTTTTTTAGGGGCAGGGGCCATTATACGCGAAAATGCTTCTGTGCGTGGTCTGACAACGGCTGCCTGCCTTTGGGTTGCTGCAGCTATTGGCACTGCTTGCGGCGCTGGTATGCTTCTGATTGCTGTGGTGGTGACAGCTATATCGCTGGTCAGTCTGCTTGTTCTGAAGCGGATTGAAGAGGGATTGAACAGGGATACCTATCAGCAGGTAATAATAGTAAGTAATTACCACGAGGGACAATCAGAACGAATTGCCCAGGCAGTACGTGATTGTGGCTCGGATATGATGGAAGGCGGTGTTGATCGGGATGTTGCAGCTGGCACGGTGACGTTTGAATTCCGTGTCAGGGTGGTGAGCGGAAGACCAACCTGCAAGCTGGTTGATTCTTTGTCACTCCTGGAGGGGGTTAAACGGGTCAGTCTTCGCTGATTTGTTGGTTCATTCGGGGTATGAGAAAGGGGACCTTCTTCTGATACTGGCGGTAGGTCTCGCCAAGCAGACGGGTCATGCGACGTTCTTCAAGCAGGGCGCCTACAATGAAGTAGGGGATGCTAAACAGCGTAAGCACTATCCAGCGGGTTGTTATTACAGGATTTAACAGTAAAAACAGAATAGCCAACAGGTAGAGCGGGTGCCTCACAACAGCGTAACAGCCTGTCGTTGTCAGGCTGGGACGTTCATCTGCATTAACAAGACGTGTTCCAAGAAAATCAGCAAGGCCGGTTTGCCGTAGGCAGACCAAACCTGTCCAGAGCATGATAAACTGTAACCCATGGAGCACAAGACTCCAGATGCCAGGTAGAACGTAGAGTACGCTGGTTGATTGCCAGGCCAGCATAACCCAACCGAACAACAGTAGTGAAGACAGGTTGTAGGCAAGGCGATAGCCTGTCAGGGGGCGTCCTGCAAGACGCTTGATATGGTTTTTTACCCTTGGTGCCGCCAGCAGTGAGTGGATGATGCAAAAAAAAGTAAGTCGCATGGTAAAGTCAAGGCTGTCAGACACGGTGTCCCCCTTTGCTTGAGTCTTTAGCCTAGCATTGCTATCTTGTGCAGACAAGCTGAACGTGCTAATTAAACGTTGTATACACTTAGTTTTAACCGGAGGAGTAAGTTCAGATGGCGATTATTACAATTTCCCGTGAAATGGGAACCGGTGCCTATGGCATTGCCAAGGAACTGGCAAAAAAACTGAAGTATACCCTGGTTGATGGCCCCAAGCTTGCTACTTGCGCTGCAGAATACGGGCTTTCTCTGGAAATGTTACAGGCCGTGGATGAGAAGCCACCTTCATACAATACGGTTGAAGATAGGGCCCGGGCTGCCTCTTTAAATTCGATTGAACTGATCCTGCTGGACCTCGCCAAGAAAGGTAATGTTATCTTGTATGGTCGTGGTGGACAGGATCTAGTGCAGGGATGCGGCAACGTTCTTCGTTTGCGTTTTGTTGCTGATTTTGAGGAGCGGGTAGAACGTTTTGCCGAGCGGGAGTGGATTGATCCAGACCTTGCACAGGAGTTGATTCGGCGCAGTGATCACCAGCGTGGTGGTTTCATACACTTTTATTTTGATCGTGACTGGAATGATCCCCTTGGCTATGACCTGACCTTTAATACCTCACGTCTTTCCCCGTCTTCTATTATTGATATAATCGTGGCGGCCGTGAAGGATTCGCAGCTGAAAGAAGCGAATTCATGGTCTGTTGATGAAATTGAGAATACAATTCTGGTGAAAAAGATTGAAACCGCCCTGCTTCGTTCGGAAGAACTTGAGTATCGTCCTTTCAGGATTGAAGTGGAGGATGGGCAGGTGACACTGTCTGGCTATATCGGCTCAGAGAAGGAAAAAAGGGCTGCCTTGAAGGTGGCGGCAGGTATTGAGGGTGTTGGCGGGGTTGCTGATAACCTCCACGTCGTTAACTACAAAGAGTTTAAGGATAAATGCTGATCAGCTAGCGGATACTGATCGTTCAGCAGCACGCTTGCGCAAGGGCGGGAGCAAGGCATCGGAAAAACGGATGCCACCCCGCCCTTTTCCTATCAGATCATGCTCTTCAATGCCGTGAAAATCAGACCCTCCGGTCGGTAGTAGGTTTAATCGGTTGGATAAGCCTTGTAAAAACATGGTTTCATGTTCTGTTGCCAGCGTATTGTAAACCTCAATGCCATCTAATCCGAGTTCCTTTAGTTCACTAATCAATGCTGTCAGAATCTGCTGGTCGCGGGTGATGCTGGTGGGGTGTGCCAACACGGCAACTCCACCGATCCGTTGAATGGTTGTCAACGCATCCTCTAGGGACCAATACGTCTTTGGAACGTCGCAACGGACAAGGTAACGGGAAAAGGCATCTTCCATACCGGTCACATAGCCGCGTTGCAGCAGAGCACGGGCAATATGGGGGCGTCCCATGACGCCATCTGCTAGAGCTTCAACTTCAGATATGTTTAAAGGATCTTTCCCTTCCTGTTGCAGGAGCTGATTAACCGCCATGACAATTTCACGGTTTCTGTTGGCCCTGCGAAAAGCAAATGCATCAAGCTGTTCAGTCAGCTCCCGGGCATGAATGTCGATCCAGTAACCCAGTAGGTGAACATCGGAATAGCCTTTGAAGCAGACAGACAGCTCAACCCCGGGAATAACCTCGACGTCACATTGCCTTCCTGTTGCTATAGCAGCTTCAACTCCTCCAATCGTGTCATGGTCGCACAGAGCGATATGGCTGAGTCCAGCCTCTTGTGCTTTCAGGACCAGCTGCTCAGGTGGTAGGACACCATCTGAACAGCTTGAGTGCATATGAAGATCGATCATGAATACTCCCCTTTAAGGTGAGATGCGTCATGCATGAAATACATGTCTGATGGTTGTCAGTTGTCAGACTATCGGCTAGAATAAGTCTTATGCAAGATAACCTGATTCACTATGTTATGACTGTTCTTGAGCAGGAATGTCAACAGTGGGAAACGCCATCAGTGACGGTCGTCTCCGAGCAGTACCGTTCAGCCTTTCATGTGTTGGTCTCGTGTATTATCTCATTGCGGACCAAAGATGCGGTTACTGCTATGGCCTCGGCCCGCTTGTTTGAGCGTGCCGGATCTCCGCAAGAGCTGGTTGGTCTGAATGTATCTGAAATCGCCGATCTGATCTATCCTGCAGGATTCTATCGTACAAAGGCTGAACAGATTCATACGCTTTGCAGGCAGTTGCTCGAAGAGTACGGTGGTGTTGTGCCGGAAGGTCTTGAAGAGCTACTACGCTTTAAAGGGGTGGGGCGAAAAACCGCAAACCTGGTTATGACTCTTGGACATGATAAGCCAGGTATCTGCGTCGATATTCATGTGCACCGTATAACCAACCGTTGGGGCTATGTTGCTGCCAAAACCCCAGACAAGACAGAGCAGCTTTTGCGGGAAAAGTTACCTGGCGAATATTGGAAAAAGATCAATGACCTGCTGGTTTGTTATGGCCAGAACCTCTGTTACCCTGTTTCTCCAGCCTGCTCACGTTGTCGGCTGGCTGACTGCTGTGAACGGGTCGGAGTGCAGCGTAGTCGCTAGTATGATAATATTTTAAACCGCAGTTGTAGATGAAAATCATGGTTGCCACAGTACCGCTTTCAGTGTAATAAATGCAAAGCTGCTTTTGAATAACATTATTTTATTTTATTAATAGGGGGAACTGGAGATGTTGCATAAAATCGGCTTTATTGGTTTAGGAACTGTGGGACGGCATATGGCATCCAATTTGGTCAAGGGGGGGGTATGATCTTACCGTCTTTGATACGGATAGGGCAAAGATTGACGAATTAGTAGCTATTGGAGCAACAGGTGCGGCAACTGCTGCAGAGGCAGCCCGTGGTCGTGAGCTGGTTATCTCCATTGTGTCTGAAGGGGATGAACAGGGGCCTTTGTTTTGTGGTGAAACAGGCATTATGGCCGGTATTGAGCCGGGGACTATTTTTGCCGACATGGGGACAACCTCCCTTGAGACAACGCTCAAGATGGCCGAAGAAACAGCTAAAAAACGTTGCTTCTATCTTGATGCCCCGGTATGGGGCAATAAAGACCTGTCTCTTATACA
>NZ_JAOTRZ010000105.1 GCF_030247655.1 Trichlorobacter sp.
CCTGTGCCGGTACCTATGGCATGGTGGGTGGTCAGGTGGTGGATATGGAGAGCGAGGGCAAGCCGGACATGGATCTGCCCACGGTGCAGTACATCCATACCCACAAGACCGGTGCCCTGATCAAGGCTTCGGTGGTGGCTGGCGCGCTGTTGGGCGGGGCTGATGACAAGCAACTGGCTGCCATCCTCCGCTATGGTGAGGCCGCTGGTCTGGCCTTCCAGATTGCGGATGACATCCTGGATATAGAAGGCACCACTGAAGAGATCGGCAAGGATGCCGGCAGTGATGAAGCCCGTGGTAAGGCCACCTATCCGGCAGTAATGGGCCTGGCTGCGGCCAAGCAGGAGGCCCAGGCCATGATGGATGAGGCGATGCTGGCCCTGGAGCCGTTGGGTGCTGCTGCAGAACCGCTGCGTGCGATTGCCCGTTACATTGTTGAGAGAAAGAACTGACCCCCTATGTCATTATTGAATCAGATCAATGCACCTGCAGACCTGAAACAACTGCCTCCGTCGGATCTGCCAAAGCTGGCAGCAGAGATCCGTCAGCTGATTATTGAAACCTGTGCAAAGAACGGCGGCCATATCGCCCCCTCGCTGGGAGTCGTTGAACTGACCATTGCCCTGCACAAGGTGTTCAACTCACCGGAAGATAAGCTGATCTGGGATGTGGGTCATCAGGCCTATGCCCATAAAATTATCTGCGGACGGCGCGATAACTTTTGCACTCTGCGTACTCTGGATGGTCTCAGCGGTTTTCCCAAGCGCTGTGAATCAGAGCATGATGTCTGGGAGGTTGGGCACTCTTCAACCTCGCTTTCAGCTGCAACCGGCTATGCGGTGGCACGGGATCTGGCAGGCAAGACCAACAAGGTGGTGGCGGTAATTGGCGATGGCTCCATGACCGGCGGGATCGCCTTTGAAGGTCTGAACCATGCCGGACACCTGAACCGTGACCTAGTGGTTGTCTTAAATGATAATGAGATGTCCATTGCCGAGAACGTGGGAGCAGTTTCAGGATTTCTTTCCCGGACTTCCAGCAGCGAGTTCATCCACAAGTTCAAGCGCGAAACTGAACAGCTCATCAAGCATGCCAAAAGTGATATGGGCCACGGCGCCATCAGGCTGGCTCGCAAGATAGAAAACTCCTTTAAGGGACTGTTTACCCCGGCCATGCTGTTTCAGGCCTTTGGCTTTGAATATATTGGGCCGATCGATGGTCATGATCTGCCATTACTGCAGGATACTCTGGAAAGAGTTAAAAAACTTGATTCGGCAGTGCTGATTCATGTCCTGACCACCAAAGGCAAAGGCTACAAACCGGCAGAGCAGAATCCATCACTGTTCCACGGGGTTGGCCCGTTTGAGATCGAAACCGGCAAGGTCTTGAAAGGTAAGGGCGGGGCTGCCTCCTACACCGCCATCTTCGGCAATGCACTGGCGCGGCTGGCAGAGGAAGATGAACGTATTGTCGCCATTACCGCTGCCATGCCGGACGGCACCGGTCTGACCAATTTTGCAAAACAGTATCCTGAGCGGTTCTTTGATGTGGGGATTGCTGAACAGCATGGCGTCACCTTTGCTGCAGGACTGGCCTGTGAAGGCAAGAAGCCGGTATTTGCGGTTTACTCCACCTTCCTGCAGCGGGCCTATGATCAGGTGCTGCATGATGTCTGCACCCAGAACCTGCCGGTGGTGTTTGCCCTTGATCGTGGCGGGGTAGTGGGTAATGACGGCCCCACCCACCATGGTGTCTTTGATCTCTCCTACCTGCGTCATATCCCCAATATGACCTTGATGGCACCCAAAGATGAAAACGAGCTGCAGCATATGCTGAAGACCGCCATCATGCATGATGGCCCGGTGGCGCTGCGCTATCCCCGTGGTAACGGCTATGGTGTGCCCCTTGATCAGGACCTGAAAACTCTGCCGATCGGCAAGGCTGAACTACTGCGTGATGGTACTGATGGCGTCCTGTTTGCTCTGGGCTCCATGGTCTATCCTGCTCTGGGCGCTGCTACAGATCTGGCGGCGGAAGGACTTAATCTGGCTGTGGTTAATGCCCGCTTTGTTAAACCGCTTGATACAGAGTTGCTGCTTCAACTGGCCAAGCGTTTTGGTAAACTGGTTACCCTTGAAGAAAATGCACTGCAAGGCGGCTTTGGTACGGCAGTGCTGGAACTGCTGGAAGAGCAGGGTGTACAGGCACAGGTGCTGCGGATCGGTTACCCGGATCAGTATATAGAGCAGGGTGAACAACATGAACTGCGGTCGATGCATGCTCTGGATAAGGATGGTATTGCCAAATCCGTGCGGACGTTTTTCAAGGCAACCTGATTGCCATGACCTTTACAGAGCTGAAAGAAGCGCTCTACCTGTTCGGATTTCATGAAAATGATCTGCTGAGTATTAAACGGATCAAGCAGCGCCATCGTACCCTGATCAGGAAAGCCCATCCTGATTTACATGCAGATGTTGACCCGGAACGTATCCGAAGATTGAATGAAGCAGCAGGAATTATTATGGACTACGTCCAGTCTTATCGGTTTTCGTTTAGTGCAGAGGAGTTCTACCGCCAGATTCCAGAAGAACATCTACGGCATCAATTTTCAGGTGATCCGGTCTGGGCGGGACGAATTGAAGAAAAATAGCATTTTTTACTTGCTATCGATTTGGTCTCTGTGGTATACAATCTTTCTTTTCGGAGCGTAGCGCAGCCTGGTAGCGCACCTGCCTTGGGAGCAGGGGGTCGAACGTTCGAATCGTTTCGCTCCGACCAATAAAAACAACGGCTTATCGAGTTAATCGGTAAGCCGTTTTGTTATTTTTTGAAATCTATAGTACCTTTATAGTACTTTTGATTTTGCTTCCGCATAAAAAATAAGAAGCAAGACGCCGCTGACGTAAACGTATTTTGACATTATATCCTTTTATGATCTAAATCGTTTAGCAATCTGGTGTCAATTCTGCTTGCCAATTCAAGTCAATTCCACCTTATGATCTGTCGTCCCATATCCAGAGTGTAGTGAAAATTTTTTAAAAATCGCATTCCCAAAAGCCCTTGATGGTTCTGTGAGCCCGCTTGCGGCAATATTGTTATGTCAGCATTTCTTACGATTGCAGGCCCAACAGATACAGACTCAACAGTGCCTGTGACGTTATTTATCCTTCTCCCGTCTGCAAGCGTTGAAACGCCCCTTCTCACATTTGCCATGTAGAAGCCATCAACTGCATTATTGTAGACAGTGATCCCTGTAGCCCCCGTGTCTAGAAGTAACCAGAGGTTGTTTTCTCGCCCATTACTTGAAATTTTCACCGGTACAAACACTTGATCATCTTTGACAACAATCTGGGTCTCTCGTGACACTCCCTGCTTCACTTCGATCTTTGGCCCTGAAAGTGTTCCGTTCCAATTTCTTGCCTGGGCTTCCGTTCCCTTAGGAATGCTCGCCGGATTATCAGTAAAGCTCACAATTCCGTCTTTGTCCTTGTACTGATACAAGCTTCCTGGAGCGAGCTTCGGCTTTTCTCCGATATGTTCAATGACTGGTTGAGGTTGCTTCTCGGCTAATTGCTGGGGCAACTGAGGATAGCTTGGGAGGTTAGGCGGAGGGGGGGGTGTAGCTGCCCGAGAGCCTATTTCACCGAACACCCATCTTGATGGGGTGTACTCAAAACCAATGAGTATTCTGACGCCGATTATTATGGCAACAGCCACTAATCCAGACAGCAGAATTGATACGACATTATTATTTCTGTTCATTGAGTCATCTCTGCTTGATACTTATTTTACCGACGCACCTTGGATACCTTGGGCATCCCCAGAAAGGTCTCCCCTTTTCCTCATTCCTCTTCACCATCTTGACGCCGCATTTGGGACAGGTCTGCGTTGTGTAGTCTGACATATAAACCATGTCTGCCAAACGCTTTGACTTTTCGGGGCTCATCTTGTTGATTGCATCAATAAGTAGCTGCCCTGAAACCAACCTAATTCCTGCTTCACCGGCTTCTGCCTTTGCGGGCTGAGTAAAATCACCTGATGAAATAATCATTCCGTTTTTGTACTTCTTGATTGCCATGACCCCAGCAAGCTCACGCACGACCTTTACATCAACCTCTCGCTCGAAACCTGATTTGCATTGCACAATTCCAGCAGGTTCTTCGCTGTTTTTGCTATACACAACAATATCAACGCCACCGTCAGCACCGAAGCTAGTTTCCTTTGCATGGAGGCCCTGCTCTTTGATTGCCTCTGTGCAGAGCGTCTCAAATAACTTCCAATCCATTTCATACAAGACGTCACGAGTCAGTTTCATATCAGAAACTATTGAAGAGGCTGAGATGTTCTCAGCGCCACTCTTTATGCTTCCAACTTTCTTGTAGTTGTCTGGTGTTACAGCCTGATCAAATTTGATGACCTTGTTTCTAACAGGCATGCCTTTTGTTGCGGGTGCCGGAACCTTCGACTTTTCTTTGCCCATCTCACGATAGATTACATACAAGACATAGCATATGGCCCCTATGATGATAACCGGAATAACCACTTCTGTTGTGAAAGCTAATATTTTCTTGAGTGGGAGAGCTATTGCCATGAGAATCATTATCCCAACGGCAATACGAGCAGCCACCTCTTCCCAGCTATCTTTTTTTTGCCAACTGCCCCTGCCTCTTCTTGCCATTGCGTTGAGTCCCTATACCTAACGTTCACAAGATAACTGGCTGTCAAAGCCTTGATCATACTGATATTTATATATTAACAACCCACCTGCAGCATCTGGTCGGTTATTTCGGTAAAAGCAACATCATGGCTGATCAGAAATAGCTGGTCATACCAGTGCTCGGTTACCTCCTCCCTGCCAACATCAATGGCTCGGAAGGCATGGGCCAGGTTTTCACGGCGGGCGGCATCAAGATTTGAGGTTGGTTCATCAAAGAAGGCGATCCGGGCGCCGATGGTTTGTAGCAGCGCCAGACGTAGTGCAACCACTGCACTCATGGTCTGGCCACCAGATAGCTGGTCATCAGTGCGCTCTCTGAGCTGTCCATCGTGCATGTCCCTGAGGATGATCTGGTACTTCTCGCCCCAGTGCAGTTCTTCATCTGATTCAGCAATGGTGCGGTAGATCCGGTCTGCCCGCAGGCTGATTTCTTCCCTGAACCGCTCCGAAAGCTGCTCAGACACGTTTTTGAAGACTTGGTTGCGTAAGAATTTAACCAGTTTTTCCTTCGCAGTGTAACTGGTAATAGCTGTCTGTTTGCTGGCAGCGTTTTCCTGTAGGCACAAGAGACTTAAAATCTCTTGCGAGAGTCGCTGCTGATCCTTAGTCAGGCTTTCGATCTGTTGGGTGATGGTGGCAACTTCGGTCAGCAGACGATCTTTGTCAGCACGTAGCTGCTGGTGCTGCTCTACCTGATACGATGCTTTGGACTGTATCAGCTCAGCCTGTTTATCGGCCTGCTCCTGCTTCAGTTCTACCAGCTTGGCCTGCCACTTTTCGAGGGTCTGGAGGCGACTTTCAAGTTCTTCCGCATCTTTCAGGTTAGTGGTGAAGGCGTCACGACTTTCCTGGTGCTGCTTACGCAGCTGTTCAGCCTGTTCAATCTCACTGTCCAGGTTGGCAAAGGCCTGGAGTAGTGCCTTGTGTTCAAGCACTTTGGCTGCTGCAGTAGCCTGCTGTTGTTTCAGTCCTTCCAGCTTTGTTGCGCGTTCTTGATTTTTGGCTCGCTTGGTTGCCAAGGTTGCTACCTGTTTATCCAGTTCCTGCAGGCGCACGGTCAGGCCATGCAGTTCCTTTTCTGCTACCTCGGCTGCTTTCACCTGCTGGGTCAATGTGGCAATCAGCTCGTTAAGGATGGTCTGAGTTTGATCAAGGTCTGTCAGTTTTTTCGTAATCAGGTCTTTGGCAGGCCTGTCTTCAAGGTTACGACACTTTTCCTGAAAGAAGGGGCAGACACCTTCAGCCAGTTTATCCTGACCTTCTTCCAGTCCGGCTCGGCGGCCGCTCAGTTGTGCCAGGTCTGCCTTCAAACGTTCAAGGCTGGTTCGTTGTGTCGGCAATCCTGCAACAGCATCCTGCATGGCCTGGTTTGGCTGCAGACTGGTACGTGCAGCAGCAAAACCAGACTTTTCTTCAGCAAGCAGTGCTTCGGTTTTGGCAATCTCTGCCTGCTCATGCTCTACTGACTGGGTCAGCCGCTGTGCCTCTTTTTCAAGGGCAGTGATTTCCTTCTCTGCGGCACGGCGTTGCTGCTCCTTGGCACGGAGTTCTGTTAAATGCACCTCAGCCACATCATAGGCCTCTTTGCCAGCGCGAGAGGCCTCCACAACTGCCTTGGCCTTCCAGCTGGTATCCACCTCTTTCTGCTTGTCTGCTATCTTGTCTGTGCCGTCTTTAATCCGGTCTGCAGTCCGTTGCAGCTCTATAGTCAGGGCGGTAAGTGCCTTTTCCTGGGCATCCAGATCAATCAGTTGGGACTCTGCCTGTTTTAGAGCCGCCTGCTTCTGCTGCAGCTCGCCTTGCTTCTGCTGCAAGGTTGTTGCTATGGCTGCCTGCTCCTCCTGTTTCTGGGGCAGCACTGCCACCTGATCCTGTAGCAGCTTGATCTCGGCACTCAGTACCTCAATCTTTTTTTGAATAGCCTTCAGCAGGTCACTGGTCCCTTTGTAGGTGGTACGCCAGGCATCAATCCCCAGAATCTCGTCAAAGGCCTCCTGGCGTTTGGTCTGCTGCTTGATGACAAACGGGCCAAGAAACTCGTTCTGGAATGGACCGATTACCAGTTTAAACTGATCTGCCAGCCTGCGACCGTTGTTTAGGCCCAGCAGCTCGGCAATCCGCGCCTCGGTCTCCTCGGTATTTGCATGCTCTTCAACCTCAAAGCTGCCACCAGACTCCTTGTACAGCAGCCATTTGCTGGGGGTGCCGACAGTGCGGCTTACCTTCCACAACTCATCATTGCTCGTCTTGAAGACAACGCTGATTTCACCCTTCTTGGCGCCGATGGAGAGAAACCGGTCTATATTGGTGACAAAGTCGCGGGCATCCACGCCAAACAGGGCATAGCCAATGGCCTCAAAGACCGTGCTCTTGCCCACGCCATTAGGGCCGGACAGCACGTTGATACCGCTGGAAAAGCTCAGTTCCCGGTCACGGTGGGATTTGATGTTTTTCAGGTGGATGGAGATGATCTGCATCGGTTATGTCTCCTGCAGGAGGCCCAGCAGTTCCTCCCCCTCAACATCACCCTTCAGTACCTGATCACGGATAGCCAGGGCCAGACGTACCAGCTCGTCCTCTCGCCCTTTGTACTCGCTACGGCTGGCAATCAATTCGTGCAGCACATCCTTTTCAATCTCTGCCAGACTCTTTTTCTCGGTCTCACTGCCGGATGCCGCCGTCACCAGAGAAAGGTGGTTCTTGATCTCAATATGTAGGGGAGCGCAAAGCTCATCCAAAACCAACCGTAGCCGTTCACGCCCCAGCTCAAAGGGGTGAAAACGTACCCGACCGGTCAGCTTGATCTCCAACAACGGTCTACGCTCATCCTGCAGTACGGCTAGCTTGTCAATCAACTGAGTGCGGAACTGCTCCATGGCTTCATCAGCATGCTCAGCGCCATCCAGGTTAATGGTCATTACCATCATGGGGCGGGGTAGGGTGGGGCGGAATTGGTGGTGATACCGTCCATCCTCCACCGTAACCAGGTAATATCCTTTATCGTACTTTTCCTCACCAAAGTTCACACACTCGGGCGAACCTGGGTTATAGGCGTACGGTTTGTTGTTCTGCTCATTGATGATGTACGGCTTGTGACCGTGCCCCAAGGCAACATAGTCAAACGTATCTGCAAGGGGCAGAGCCTCTTCCGGTTTCATGTTGCCGATCTCCACCGGCGAGAAGGTCCAGACACCCACATGGAAGAGCAGGATGTTGTTTGTGGTGGTAACCGCTTCGCAGATGCGCTGCACGTGGTTGCCTGCCTGGGTGCCGATGTAGCCAAGGCCGTAGATGTTGAGGCCGTTGATCTCAATATGCCCGCCAATGCCTTGTGCATAGTCGTAAGGATCAAAGCGATATTCACCGGTCTCAGTCCGGCTGGGGCGCAGCAGGTGGATATAGCCCATTTGTGACAGCGCCTCCATCCAGGAGATGCTGTCCCGCCGGTGAATCCAGTCATGATTTCCCTCTACGGCAATGCAGGGGATACCAGCATCCTTTAGGGGTTGGAGAGTCTCGATTGTGCGGGCAAAGGTACGGGGGAGGATCTGGCCGGTGTGGAACAGGTCACCGGCTATCAGTATGAAATCCACCTGCTCGGTAATGGCGTCGGCCACAATGCCACCCAGCATACGGAAGAAGTCTTCGTAGCGTTCGGCTTCACCGGTAGACGTGCGGTATGTCTTGCCGAGGTGGATGTCGGCGGTGTGGAGAAATTTCATTTGTGTTTCAACTTAGACATTTAGATTTATACCTTGGTCTGCTTGTTCTTGAAGTTGCTTCAATGTTTCAGCTTTACTGTTTTTCCATTCAATCCTGCCATTTGCAGTTCTTCCAAGAACGACACCTGCAGCAGTAGAGGGAGAGTTGAAAAAATAGTCTTGAGCAAAAACGAACATATTACCAGTATCTATCAAAACACCTGTCTCCAACAACTCTCTCCTCAAAATGGACATATAATGGTGAATTGATGGAACTTCTGCTTTTACAGCTTGGGAGCCTTCCTTAACAATGAAACCCTCAGGTGATTCATAACCAGTCACCTTTATTCCTTTTGATTCAATGGAAAGCAACTGTTGTCTCTTGACTTTTACAGAAACAACTTTTTGGAAAGCACTTAGTCCCAACAACGGAAAAATACTCAAAATATCTTCCAGAAAACTTTCAACGTCGGCTACTTCCGCTTCAGAAAGTGATGGCTTCTGAGGTTCATTGAGGTTGTCAAAAAATGAACGCTTTGCTTCTTTAGCAATTTTAACAAGTTGTGATTCAATGTGTTGTACATGAGCCTTGTTTAACGACCTGTCCTTAGAGACAAAGAAAACTCCCCAAGTCCAGAAATCCTTTTTTGAAAAGTGTTGTTCAAGACGATCTTTTACCGGATCACCTTCGCCAATATAAATTTTGGGTAATTCACCTTCTTCTGAAGGTCCAACAAGAACATAAACGCCGGTTTCTTGAAATTCTTCTCTCTTCTTGATGTCAGGAAAAAGAGACCTTGGAAAAACAATCCCACGTCCTGTCCAGTTAGATTTGTCAACAATTCGAAGACCATCTGGTTGGCCGTGAGGAAGAAATATTTTTATAGAAAAAGGTCGTTCGCTCATATTATCTCCTTCACATGTAATGAAGTGTAATTTGCATATTTCTTACCCTGCCATCACGTCATCCAGACACCGCGCCTTGACATACTTCGCCGGATTCTCCCCAGCAGCCAATGCCGCAAAATGAGCCTCGCCGCACCTGATCTTGGCACTTTCCTTATCACGCAGATCATCGGTAAAGAGACTGCTTTTCGTTTCAACAACGAAATACAGACGCTCCACGCCGTCTTTTT
>NZ_JAOTRZ010000106.1 GCF_030247655.1 Trichlorobacter sp.
GACCGGCGCTGTTCCACCCCGAAAAACGGTCGTTACCACTGGGGACGGGCCACCTTCACCTTTAATGGCAATGGTTTCAGTGGTGTTTGGGGACATTGCGATGACAAACCGATACGCTCCTGGGGCGGCACACGCAGTTACGGCGGTGGCGGCCAGGATTTTACCCCCCCACCTCCGGCAGGCAATGACCCTTTTGCCATCAACAGCGATGCTCCCAATCTGGAAGGTATCTGGTCGTCATCAGAAGGGGTCATCACGTTCCGTCAGCAGGGCAACCGGGTGTCTGGACGCTACCCCAACGACAACGGCGAGCTTTTCGGAACGCTGCAGAACAGTACCCTGAGCGGTTACTGGATCGAAGACCACTCGGCCCAGCGCTGCACAACTCCCAGAAACGGACGGTACTTCTGGGGCAGGATTGAATTCAGTTTTTCCGGCAACAGATTCAGCGGACGCTGGGGCTACTGCGACGGCCCCCTGACCGGTGGCAACTGGGGCGGAGAAAGGAAATAACAGGTTCACCCAAGAGAATTCAAACCTTCAGGGCAGCTAAATCAGAACCTAAAAGGCTCCCTCTTTTTTCACGTAAAATTGCCGGAGGCACTGATTATGAACGCAACGCCCCTTTGCAGATACATCATGATCTTTGTCATTTTTGTCCTTTGCCTGGGCCTGTCTCCCCGGGCTGAGTCCTGTTCCCGCGTACTCTGGTCCGACAACGGCAAGGCTGTTGTTGCCGGCAGAAACATGGACTGGTTTATGCCGATGCCGGTTAACCTGTATGTGCTGCCTCGCGGTATCAAGCGCGACGGCATGACCGGCAAACAGACACTCAAATGGACGGCAAAATATGGAACCGTTCTCGCTGAATCCTCGGACGGAATGAACGAGAAGGGTTTATCCGGGCATATGCTCTGGCTGGCCGAATCCGGGTACGGCAGGTTTAACCCGAACCGCCCGGGCTTGAGCGTAGGATTGTGGCTGCAGTACTACCTCGACAATTTCGCCACCGTAAAGGAGGCCGTGGAGTTTACGGAGAAGACGCCATTCCAGCTTGTTACCGGTTCTTTTGACGGCAGGAGGGTGACGGTCCATCTTGCGCTGGAAGACGCGAGCGGGGACTCGGCGGTGATTGAGTATATCGGCGGCAAGCCCCGGGTGCACCACGGCAAGGAATACACGGTAATGACCAACTCACCTCCCTATGACAGGCAACTGAAAAACCTGCGGCAGTTTAAGGGGTTTGGTGGAAATAAAGCGCTGCCGGGGACGACCGATGCAGCGGATCGTTTTGTTCGCGCGGCATATTATCTGAAGAATCTGCCCGAGCCTAAGAACTACCGTGAATGTGTCGCAGGTGTGCTAAGCGTAATACGGAACGTCTCCCAGCCGTTTGGCATCCCAAACCCGGCCCGTCCGAACATCTCTGCCACCCGTTGGCGCACCGTGTCAGATCTGACCAATCGGGTATTTTACTTTGAGTCTGCCACCAGCCCCAACCTTGTCTGGGTGAAACTTAAAGAAATGGATTTCTCAAAGGGGGCGGCGATCCGTAAACTCGACCTCGTCGGGAGTCCTGACCGGATCGGCGACTGTTCAAAACAGTTTGAGCCATCACAGGCTTTTGTTGTGCCTCCACCTGATCTCAAATAACGACCGCAGGTAGAAAATCCGGGGTGGGCTGCTAAGATCAAAGCTGCAACTTGTTACAACGGAGCACCTAATGACCACACACACCAAAACACCTGTCAATCTGGCCTGGCAGCTGCTTTCACAGAACCTTGAGCACCATCCCGACAAGACCGCCTATCTCTGCAATGGTGAGGCTGTCAGTTACCAGCAACTGGCTGATTGTGCCTGCCGCTTTGCCACTCTGCTGCAACAGAGCGGTATCGCTGCCGGAGATCGCGTACTGCTGATACTGCCTGACAGCCCGGTCTTTATTGCCGCCTTTCTGGGTGCCGTGTTGCATGGCGCCATTGCCGTACCGGTCAGCACCGCCCTGACTGCAGATGACTACCGTTATATCCTGCAGGATTCTGCAGCACGTTTCCTGCTCTGTTCCGCTACCGTGCCCGCTGCTTCTGAGCTTGCAGCACCAGAGCTAAGCCGTCTGATCTGCAACGAGAGCCTGACCGGCTGGCTGGATGGATATCCCCCGGCTGAACTGACCGCTCCCGCCCCTGCACCGGATGAACTGGCGTTCATGCTCTACACCTCCGGCTCAACCGGCAAACCGAAAGGGGTACCCCACCGGCATCGGGATCTGCTGGTTGCTGCTGAGCAATATGCCGTCCAGCTGCTGGGCATGCAGCAGGATGATCTGATCTTTTCTGCCAGCAAGCTGTTCTTTGCCTACGGCCTGGGCAACAGTCTGGCCTTTCCGCTGTATGTCGGTGCAACCGCGGTCCTCTACCCCGGCAAACCGTTGCCTGATGAGCTGCTACAGCTGATTGCAAAGCACCACCCCACCCTGTTTTTTTCCGTACCCACCGTCTATGCCCAGATCATCCTCTCCACCGCCACACCGCAGCTGAATCTGCCGATGCGGCTCTGCATCTCTGCCGGAGAAGGATTACCAACCGCTGTGCTGGATGAATGGCAGCGACTGACCGGACTGAATATTCTGGATGGCATCGGTACCACTGAACTGACCCATATCTTTATCTCCAACCAGCCGGGCCGAATCAGGTCCGGTTCAGCCGGCCAGGCTGTGCCCGGCTATCAGATCCGTCTGGTGGATGATGAGGGCAATCAGGTCCCGGCCGGTACGCCGGGGCATCTGCAGGTACGGGGAGCTAGCACCGCCCCCTGCTACTGGAATCTGCCGGAGAAGAGTGCCGACACCATGTTACCGGATGGCTTCATCAAAACCGGTGATGTCTTTCTGGAGGAAGATGGCTACTACTACCACCGGGGACGTAGCGACGACATGCTGAAGGCGGGGGGACAGTGGATTTCGCCGGTACAGGTGGAAGAGGTGCTACGCGCCCATCCATCTGTTGCTGATTGTGCCGTGGCGTCCTGTCAGGTCATGGGATTAATGCGTCCGGCAGCCCACCTGATGCTCAAACCGGACTGCGTTGCAGAACCGGCCCTTGAGCGCGACATCCGTCGATTCATGGCCAGCCGTTTGCAGGACTACATGCTGCCGGTGCGCTATTTCTTTGTGGATGACCTGCCCCGTACCGCCACCGGCAAGGTGCAGCGTTTTAAACTGAAGCGATGAAACAGTACAACAGAAAAGGAGTACAACCATGGCCGTTACCATTGCAGAATTAAAAGAACTGATGCTTCAGATCGGTATGGATAAAGGATTGGTTGCAGAGATTGATCCGGACAGTCCTTTGGCAACCCAGGGGGTTGATTCAGTTGACTGTCCGGCCTTTGCCGTTGCCCTTGAGGGGAAATACAACCTGACCATCTCCGACAGCGATTCCCTGAGACTCAAGACACTCAACGACTTTATCGCCTTTGTGGAACGTGCAGCATGACACCACGGGAAGAAGCTATCAAGCGTCTACGGGAAGACAGCCACCCACTGCCGGAAGGCGAACCGTTCACGGTGGATTTCTACAAGCCGGAAGACGGCTACGGGGTGGCCCGTCTCATGTACAGTGTCTATGGAGACGGGTATCCGATTGACACCTACTATATCCCGGACCAGTTGACCGAGGAAAACCGTGCGGGCAGAATCAGGAGCGTAGTTGCCCGGACTGACAGTGGACAGGTGGTTTGCCATGAAGCCTTCTACCGTAGCTCAGCGCCTAACCCGGACCTGTACGAAATGGGGCTGGGTCTGACCCTGCCAACCTATCGCGGCAGTCTTGCCTTTGCCCGCTGCACCAATCTGTTGATTTCTCTGGTGGAGAACGGCACCATCAAGGCCATTTACGGTGAAGCGGTCTGCAACCACACCATTACCCAGAAAGTAGCCGGGCCGGTCAAATTTATTGAAACCGGAGTTGAAGTTGATCTGATGCCGGCAACCGCCTATGCCAAAGAACAGGCATCCGATGGCAGGGTTTCCTGTTTGATGTACTTCAGGATCGGTCAGGACCAACGCCGCCCGCTCTATCTGCCAGACTGCTATGCGGAACAGATCCGCTTTATGATGGAAGGGGTCGGTATTGACCGGGAGCTTATCCAACCCGCTTCAAAACTGATTCACGATGTTTCAGAACTGGAGATTGAGCAGTTTGATGCACCGGGGGTCTGCAGGTGCACGATCAACAGACCGGGCAACGACCTCGCCCAACGTCTTGCAGCGCTGGAACAGGAGCTGTGCTCCAAAAACTATGCCCTGCTGCAGTGTTTTGTCCCCCTGGGGGCGGCTGATGCAGCGGCATCGGTTGCGGTTCTGCGCTCTGCTGGTTTCTTTCTGGGTGGTTTTCTACCGGCCTGGTTTGGAGAGGACGGCCTGCTGATGCAAAAGTTGTACGTGGAGCCGGGCTTTGACTCCATCAAGCTGTATTCTGAACGGGCAAAAGCAATTATGGAGCTGGTACGTGCGGACTGGAAGCGGAGTAAAGTATGAAACTGAGCGTTGAACTTGTACCGGAACGGATGCCGGTGGTGGTCGGCTTTGCTGAAACTGCTGCAAAAGCCGCAGGACTGGATGCTTCTGCAGCAGCCATGCTGGCCCTGAGCACCGAAGAACTGTTTCTGGCACTCTGCAACAGTATCCCCGGAGCCGCTATTACGGTGCGTCTCCATGACCGGCGTTATGCTGCTGACCTCCTGTTTCAGGTACCCCAGCCGCCTGATCTGCGGATCTTCAACATCACCTCCCGGCCTGACCATGACACCGAAGAAGGGCTGGCAGAGATGGGGCTTTTTCTTGCTTCACGTGCCTGCGACCAGTTCAGCATCCGGCAGATGGCGCTGGGTGGCTGGGAGATCATGCTGCGTAAAGAGCGCAGCTATCCGGCACCTGTTCAACAATCCCAGCCCTACCTCGCTGTCCAGACCTGGCAACTGACCACCACCCCTGCACCGGATGCAGTCAAGCAGTTCTCGACCCTGATCGCTGACTGTTACGCAGCCTGTCAATTTCCAGAGGAGTTTACCCCTCCCGGACGGTTGCTGGATAAACTGGCCAGCAACGAATACGGCCTCATACTGGCGCAGGGCCAGCAGGGAGAACTGGCCGGTGGCCTGATCTGGCATGCTGGCGAAGGCAGGATTGTAGAATGTTTTGGCCCCTATCTGGCTGCACCAGCAGAACCGGAGCAGCTGAGCATTGCGCTGTGCGAAAAGCTGACCGAACAGTTTGGCCGGAGCAGCCGCCAGGGACTGGTACTGTACGCACCGCAACAACCACCTGCGGCAGCAGGATTTGAGGCTGCGGGCAGCCTTGCCATACCCGGCGGTACGATCTGGACCGGTTACCGGATGCTGGCCGAAGAGTTTGGTGCCGATGCCGCAGTAGCTGCGGAATTGATGCCGTTCTACACCGATTGGTGCAGCAGCATGGCACTGGCCAGAAACATCCGCTCCTACCATGATGATGGTGAAACCGGAAACGGCCTGACCCTCTTTGCTACCCGGCTTAACCGCCAAATCGGCATGGCCCGACTGACACCACTGCTGGTGGGACGGGATGCAGAGGCGGTACTTGAAGAACACCTGCACCTGCTGGATCAGGAACAGTTCAGCGCAATCTACTGCACTGTTGATACCGGCCGCCCCTTTGATGCCCTGCTGGCACCCCATTTGCTGCACAACGGTTTTAGCCCCCTGATGCTGATACCGTGGGGAGGGACCGGTGACCTGATCCTGCTGCAACGCAACGGGGGCAAGCGATGAACCTCTGCAACCTTGAGGCGCTGGTCCCGCAGTATGTACGGCAGTTTGAGGCCTATATCCCCTCGCCGCCCGATGACGAACTGCAGCAGATGTTTGGCTGTTCCCGGCTGGTCAGGATGAACAACAACGAAAACCCCCTGGGGCCTCCCCCGGCGGCAGCTGCATTCCTGAAGACATTTGACCCGGCGCTGGTTTCCCGCTACCCCAGCGGAGACTGCCGCCCTTTACGGGCTAAACTGGCTGATTATCTTGGGGTCACCCCGCCCCAAGTCATACTGGGTAACGGAGCCAATGAAGTAATCGCCTTTGTGATCAAGGCGTTCTGCCAGCAGGGGGACAATATTGTCACGGCTGACCGCACCTTTGCGGTCTATGAATGGATTGCCCGTTTTTCAGGTATTGATGCGCGGCTGGCACCGCTTGATGACTTCGGGTTTGATGAAGAGGGGCTACTGGCGAGAGTTGACAGCCGTACCAAACTGGTCTTTATCTGCAACCCCAACAACCCAACCGGAACCTGGTGGAGCCGGGATCGGCTGATCCGTTTTATGGAGCGGCTGGGGCCGGATCATATCGTGGTGCTGGATGAGGCCTATGCTGAATTCATGGACCAACCGGACTACCCGGACGGCATCTCGCTGCTGTCCCGTTTTCCCAACCTGATCATCTTCCGCACCTTTTCCAAGATGTATGCCTTGGCAGGCCTAAGGATCGGCTATCTGGTTGGCACGGAACAGGTTACGGATATTGTCCGTAAAACCGCCATTGTCTACTCGGTCAACACCCTTGCCCAGTCAGCCGCGCTGGCTGCACTGGGGGATCAGACCTTTATCACTGCCACCCGTAGCCTGGTGCAGGAAGGGCAACAGATGCTGGCTGCACAATGTGCTGAACTGAAACTGCCGATACTGACCAGTGACTGCAACTTTGCCATGATCAAGCTGCCGTTCAGCGATACCCTGGCCTATCGCCTGCTGATGCAGCAGGGCTACATGGTACGGACCATGACTGGCTTCCGTTTTCCCGGCTGGATCAGGGTTAGCATGAGCAACTGTGATGCCATGCAGGGATTCTGTACCGCCTTGTCACGTCTGGTCCATTCCCGTACTGACCAGAGTCCCCTGGCCAGGGCCTACGGCGTGAGCCTGTAACCATTTAAATGGCAATTACTCACGAGACTTTGGGGGGATTCGATCAAGTCAATGCGTTGATCATTCTGATAAAAGGAACTGCTCTGGTAGTTGAATGCAGGTGGTAATGCTATGGCACAACTAACAAACGTACATCCAGGGGAAGTATTGAAGGAAGGATTTCTTGTCCCGATGGGGATCAGCCAGTATCGGCTTGCTAAAGAGATTGGGGTAACTGAATCCAGAGTATCTGCGATCTGCCAAGGCAAACGCGCCGTAGGCGCTGATACTGCCGCACGTATTGCCCGTTTCTTTGGAACTACGGCCACCTTCTGGCTTGGCCTTCAGGCGGATTATGATTCTGAAGAGGTGGAGCGCCACCTTTCTGCTGAACTGGATAAGATTCATCCCAGGAAGATGGCGGCGTGACCAAGCAAAAGGATGTAGCGGGTGGCTATTGTGCCTTAATCCTCTCAAGCAACTCCTCAGGATCAAGCACATTGGGTCTGTTTCCGTAATCGGCCTTGTTTCTGGTAGCCAGCACGTTGCAGTTGTTTCTTGTGCAGACAACATATTGTACCGCATCCTCAAAATCATTCATCCCGGATTTAAGAGCCTCCCTGAATCCGGCTTCATCAATGTCCACGAGCCTGAAGGTATCCAGAACATCCGCAATGAACTCGCGTGCCTTATCCTGCCCGGCATGCTTTCTCACTATGTAAAAGATATCCGTAATGCTCGTATTGGATAAGCAGGCTGTAATCACCCGCTGCTCCGCCAGTCTCCAGAGAAGGGCCGCATGCTCCACGAACGGCTTTCTGTTCAGCGCAATATCCAGCACAATATTCGTATCAATAAGCACTTTCACCGGACTTTCCACTCTAGAGCATCTCTACGTTCAGCTCGCCAGTCTCCGACCTCCGCCCCCTCAATCACCCCGATCCACTTATCAACAGAGCTCTTCTTTCTCTTCACCCTGGCCAGATCTACTGCGCTGGACTTGAGCGGTTTTTCTGTCTCCAGAAACACCACCAGCGCCCTTGATCTGAGAATACCTGCAGGCCTCTGCAGCAACTCAACAATTCCGTCGTGGTACAACGCTTCCACTGTCTGTGGCATACCCCAAACCTCCCACTACCTTCTATTTAAGGCGGTTACGCTGCAAAATGGCTACCTGCATCTGCCAAATCTATAATGTGTCAGTAATTCGCTGAATTCAAGACTAAAATCAGGCTAACATCTCTTACTATTCTTTTCAAACCTTGCGCCTTTGCAAGCCCAACTGCCGTTTAATGCCCAAAATGGACTTACGGCTTCAAGGGCTGTCCTTCATAGCGATACACCCCCTGGCCACTTTTCCTGCCCAATCGCCCTTGTGCCACATAGTCACGCAGCAAGGGTGCTGCTGCATACTTATGGCTATCCATGCCGGTTTCCATGGTCTGCATCGCAGCCAGGATTACATCCAGCCCGATCATATCAGCCAGTGCCAGCGGCCCCATGGGATGATGGGCGCCAAGGTGCATGGCGGTATCAATCTCTTCCGCGCTGGCAACACCAGCCTGCAGCATTTCAAACGCCTCATTGATCAGCACACAGAGCAGCCGGGTGATGATAAAGCCTGGCTGATCCTTGCTGCAGACAAACTGCTTGCCCAGGGCAAGCACCATCTGCTGGACAAAAGCGGTAGTCTGGGATGAGGTCTCTGCTCCGGCAATCAGCTCAACCACCTCCATTAACGGCACCGGATTCATGAAATGCATGCCGACAAACCGTTCAGGGATGCCGGAAGCCTGCCCCAGTGCGGTAATGGAAAGGCTGCTAGTGGTGCTGGCCAGGATAGCCTCTTTGCCTAACGCAGCTCCAATGGATCTGAGCAGTTCTGATTTAAGTTCCATCTGCTCGGCAATCGCCTCGATCACCAGATCGCAGTAAGACAGGGTAACCAGGTCATGGCAGCTGCTGACCCTGGCGATGATTTCTGTTGGCGCTTCAGTAACAAGCCCTTTCTCATGCAGCTTGGCAAGGCTGACAGCCATACTCTGCACAGCATCATCAAGAGCAGCAGCACGCCGGGCATACAGCCGCACCCGGAAACCAGCCATTGCCGCCAGTTGGGCAATACCGCCGCCCATGCTGCCTGCGCCTGCTACACCGATCAGCATTGTTTCACTGTTCATCGTAATCTCCCGAAGCAGTATTGCATTTAAGCCCTGCTGTTGTATGCTATCAGACATCTCATCGTTAAACTGCAAAACCAGCGAGGAAAACCATGGACTATTCGTTACAAAACATCAGGATTGCCGGAACCGGCTCTGCAGTACCGGAAAAGATTGTTACCAATCAGGATATCGCCAACATGGGCATAGCGGTCAAGGATGACTGGATTGTTGAAAATCTTGGTATTCAGCAACGCCATATTGCCGATCAGGAAAGCACTACAGATCTGGCCACCCAGGCCGCCCTTGCCGCCATTGAAAACGCCGGGATTGACAAGGAAGAGATCAGCCTGATTCTGCTGGCCACCATTACCCCGGATCGCAAGGCACCATCCACGGCC
>NZ_JAOTRZ010000107.1 GCF_030247655.1 Trichlorobacter sp.
TGGCCACTCGTTGTTTTCATAGACTTTATCAGTGGTAATAACAACAATGGCCCGTACGCTAGAGGTTTTGCGACATGCCTCCAACAGATTGGCTGTGCCGATGACATTTGTGGACCAAGTCTCCAGAGGATCACGGTAGGAGCGCCTCACCAGAGGTTGAGCAGCTAGATGGAAGACTATTTCCGGTTGCGTACGTTCCAGGCACGAGGAGAATGCAGCATAATCGCGGATATCAGTGAGGTCTTCTGATATATTGAGGTTGAGTAAACCCCAATGACTAGGTTTTGTTTCCGGAGGCAGGGCTAGTCCACTCAATTTAGCGCCTAATTCTGAAAGCCAAAGCGAGAGCCAGCTACCCTTAAAGCCGGTATAGCCGGTAACCAGCACATTCCGGCTGCGATAGATATCACCGAATTGTTGCATTACCAGACCTTCCATGGCGCCTGCCCAGTAGTCCAAAGCTCTTCAAGATGGTTTTTATCTCGTAGCGTATCCATTGGTTGCCAGAAGCCAGTATGTTCAAAGGCCATCAATTCATTCATTTGGGCCAGCTGATTAACCGGTGCACCTTCCCAACTGGTGGAATCACCTTCAATCAGGTCGAGACATTTAGGCGAGAGAATGAAAAAACCACCGTTTATGAGCCCACCGTCACCACGAGGTTTTTCTGTAAACCCAGTTACCTGCTTGCCTTCAAGCTGGATTGCTCCATAGCGACCAGGAGGCTGAACAGCTGCAATGGTTGCTAATTTACCGTGTTTTTGGTGAAAATAAATTTCAGCGGAAATATCAATATCGGCGACACCATCCCCGTAGGTGAAGCAGAAGGCTTCTTCGCCTTCAAGGTAACTTGCAATCCGCTTAAGACGTCCACCAGTCAGGGTTTCATCGCCGGTATCCACCAACGTCACACGCCAGGGTTCAGCATTTTGCTGATGTACCTCCATTTGATTGTTTAGCATGTCAAACGTAACATCAGACATATGCAGGAAGTAGTTGGCAAAATATTCCTTGATTATATAACCTTTGTAGCCACAACAGATGATGAAGTCATTGACTCCGTGAGATGAATAAATCTTCATGATGTGCCAGAGAATTGGTTTACCGCCGATCTCTATCATCGGCTTGGGTTTAAGGTGTGTTTCTTCACTGATGCGAGTGCCGAGACCGCCGGCTAGAATTATGGCTCTCATATCCAGAAAACCTCTTTTTTATCTATTTCTTTATAATTAAATGATAACCACGTTTTTTAACTCCAAAAAAGTTAAAGAACTCGCTCATTCAGCAGTCTTATAAGATACTGTCCATAGCCGTTTTTTGCAAGTGGTATGGCGAGTTGCTCAAGTTGTCTATCATCAATCCATCCCTGCCTCCAGGCAATCTCTTCCGGGCAGGCAACTTTAAGCCCTTGGCGATTTTCGATGGTGGCGATGAATTGTCCAGCCTCCAGCAGGCTTTCATGGGTGCCGGTGTCCAGCCAGGCATAGCCGCGCCCCATGATCTCTACTGATAAATTCCCCTCATCAAGGTACAGCCGGTTAAGGTCCGTGATCTCCAGTTCTCCACGGGGAGATGGTTTCAGGTTTTTAGCTCGTTCAACCACGCTGTTGTCGTAGAAATAGAGGCCGGTAACCGCATAGTTTGATTGTGGTTTTAGTGGCTTTTCTTCGAGGCTGACCGCTTTGCCTGCTTTATCGAAGGCGACTACACCGTACCGCACTGGATCATTGACATGGTAGGCAAAAACCGAAGCCCCTGATTCCTGTTGCATGGCACTGCTCAGCAGGTGAGGGAAGTCATGGCCGTAGAAGATGTTGTCACCCAGAACCAGTGCGGATGGGCTGTTGCCAATAAACTGTTCGCCGATGATGAAGGCCTGGGCCAAGCCATCCGGGCTGGGTTGTACAGCATATTGCAGTTCCAGTCCCCACTGGCTGCCGTCTCCCAGAAGCTGTTCAAAGCGAGGGGTGTCCTGCGGTGTTGAGATGATCAGTATTTCGCGTATGCCAGCCAGCATCAGGGTGCTGAGCGGGTAGTAGATCATCGGTTTGTCATAGACCGGCAGTAGTTGCTTTGATACAGCCAGGGTTGCGGGATGCAGACGGGTGCCAGCCCCGCCAGCCAGGATAATGCCTTTTCTGTGCATGCTCACGTTCCTTTCGCAGGAGCTACGCCGGGAGTTTGTAGTAATCACGATACCAGCGGACAAAGTATTGAATTCCTTCTTCAATGGTGGTGGCAGGTCTGAATCCGGTGTCAGCCGCCAGGTCATCTATATCAGCAAAGGTAACAGGCAGATCTCCGGCCTGCATCGGCAGGAAATTTTTCTGAGCAGTTTTACCCAGATGGCGTTCCAGAGTTTCTATAAAACGTAGTAGTTCAACCGGCTGGTTATTGCCGATATTGTAGATGCGATAGGGGGCAAAACTGGTGCCGGGATCAGGTTCTACCCCGGACCAGCCTGGATGTGGGGCTGCTGGGCAGTCTGCGGCGCGGACAATACCTTCGACGATATCATCCACATAGGTAAAATCACGCTGCATCATGCCGTTGTTAAAAATGGTGATTGGCCTGTCTTCAAGAATAGCCTTGGTAAAGGAAAAATAGGCCATATCCGGCCGACCCCACGGGCCGTAGACGGTAAAAAAACGCAGTCCGGTAACCGGCAGATTGTAGAGGCTGGCGTAGCTGTGGGCCATCAGCTCATTGGCTTTTTTGGTGGCCGCATAGAGCGAAATAGGGTGATCAACGTTCTGGTGAACGGAAAACGGTGTGACGGTGTTGGCGCCATAGACAGAGCTGGAGGAGGCAAAGACCAGATGTTTGATTCCGTTGTGGCGACAGCCTTCCAGAATACTCATAAAGCCGGTCAGGTTGCTGTCAACGTAGGCATGGGGATTTTCAAGTGAGTAGCGGACACCGGCCTGGGCAGCCAGGTGGATGACGATGTCAAACGGTTCTGAGCTGAACAGATGCTCAATCGTTGGCCGGTCTGCCAGGTCTGCCTGAATAAATCTGAAGCCGGGCAGGGATTGTAGCTGCGCAAGCCGTGCCTGTTTCAGGCTGACATCATAGTAGCTATTCAGGTTATCCAGCCCCAGGACAGCATCGCCCCGTGCCAACAGCCGCTGGCAGGTGTGAAAACCGATGAATCCGGCAGCGCCGGTAACAAGTATCCGCATAATTGCTTACTGCTCCGTTGTTACAGAATAGCCGCGCTTTGCAAGTAGCGCCAGCACTTGCTGGGCATGGTCCTGGCCGCGGGTCTCCAGCACCAGTTGCACCGCGGTGGTGCCCATCACCAGCCCTTTGGTGCGGCGATCATGGGTAATATCGTGAATATTGGCCCGGGTAAAGGCAAGGTCTGTGGCAAGGTTGGCCAGGGCGCCGGGTGTGTCCTGCATCTCGATCCGCAGCTTCAGATAGCGACCGGCTGCCAACAGTCCCCGTTCAACCACCAACGCCAGAGTGCGGACATCGATGTTGCCGCCAGAGAGCAGGCAGACGGTTTTACCCCGTACGTGCGCAACCTTGTTATTCAGCAGGGCGGCCAGAGCAACAGCACCGGCACCTTCCACCAGCAGTTTGCTTTTTTCCAGCAGTGCCACAATAGCCAGGGCTATTTCCTCTTCCTCCACCAACACCAGTTCATCCACCAGGTCACGTATAATCGGCATGGCCAGCTGCCCGGCCTTTTTGACCGCAATGCCATCGGCAATGGTGACGCTGAGCGGGACATCGGTAATGCAATTATCCTGCACCGCCCGGTACATACAGGGGGCTGAAGCGGTTTCAACGCCGATGATCCGCACGCGAGGATTCAGTTCTTTGATGGCAACGGCGATACCGGCCAGCAGGCCACCGCCACCGATCGGCACGACAATATTGGCGACATCCGGCAGGTCCTTGAGGATCTCCAGGCCGATGGTGCCCTGACCAGCCATCACCAGTGGATCATCAAAGGGATGGATGAATACGGTGCCGCTTTGCAGGCTGTCGGTCTGAGCAGCAGCAAAGGACTCATCAAAGTTTGCGCCGGTCAGCACCACCTCTGCCCCCAGGTCACGGGTGGCCTGCACTTTCTGAGGCGGTGTGGTTTGCGGCATGAAAATCTTGGCCGGGATTCCCAGTAGATCCGCTGCATAGGCGACACCTTGGGCATGGTTGCCTGCTGAGGCAGCCGTAACTCCCTGGGCCAGTTCACTGCGCTCATGGGCAGTCATGAAGTTCATGGCGCCACGCAGTTTAAAAGCGCCGGTAGTCTGCAGGTTTTCACATTTAAGCAGCAGTGGATAGCCTAACTGCTGGCTGAAATGGTTGGAACTGATCAGCTCAGTGTGGCGTACCCGCTTGCGAATCCGATCCTGAGCCTCCAGGATCAGTTCATAATCCAGCAGCCGTTCTGCGGCATGTTGTTTGGTTGTGTTGTTCATGCCCGCTCCAGACCGGCAAAGCGTACCATCAGTTTTTTTGGGCCGCCACTGGTAAACCAGACAACCACCTTCTGCTCGTCCCCTTTACCTTCAATTTTGCGGATGCTGCCAACCCCGAATTTGGCATGACGAACCTTGAGACCGACATAGATACCGGTGCCATAGTCATCGCTTGGTTCCGGCACCATCTCCACTTCGGCAATGGCCGAAGCCACCGCAGCAAGGTTGTGGGAGGCAGCAGGAGTAAAGGAGCTTATCTGCTGTGCTACCGGGGGCGGTTCCGGGCTATAGGAGACGTGATTGCGCTCCATCAGCTCTGCCGGGATCTCTTTTAGAAAGCGTGAAGGCAGATTGGCCTGTTCCTGGCCAAAGATCATTCTGCGCCGAGCATACAGCAGGTAAAGCCGTTCCCGCGCCCTGGTCATCCCCACATAGCAGAGTCTGCGTTCTTCTTCCATGCCGTCCTGATCATCCAGTGAGCGCACATGGGGAAAGAGCCGCTCTTCCATTCCCACCATGAAGACCGCCTTGTATTCCAGGCCCTTGGCGGCATGCAGGGTCATCAGGGTCACGGAAGGTCTGCCTGCCTCGCCCCGCTCCAGATCAGAGACCAACGCCACCTGCTCCAGAAAGTCAGCCAGACCGGCTTCAGGGTTGGCAACGCTGAACTCCTCCACAGCCGAGACCAGTTGGGCCAGGTTTTCCAGCCGTTCGCTATCCTCTTCATCCCTGCTTTCCTTGAGACGTGCCAGATAGCCGGACTCTTCCAGTATGGCTCCAACCAGCTCTGGCATGGTTGCGGTGGCAGCCAGACGACGGAAGCGCTGCAGCAGTTCCACAAAGGCGGCCACCTTGCTGCGGGGGCCGGAGCCCAGTAGGTGAGAGTCCACTGCCCGCTCAAAGGCCTCAAACAGGGTGAGCTGCCCCTGTCTGGCCAGCTCTGCCACCCGCTCCACCGTGGCAGCCCCAATCCCACGGGGCGGCACATTGACGACCCGTTTCAGCGAGACATCATCCGACGGATTTTCCAGCAGGCGCAGATAGGCCAGGATATCCTTGATCTCCAGCCGGGCATAGAACCGGACGCCGCCGACAATGTGGTACGGAATCCCTTCGGCTGCCAGCGCCTCTTCCAGCAGACGGGATTGGGCGTTGGTGCGGTAAAAAGCGGCCATTTCCGATAATGGCAGCCCCTTGCGCTGCAGCAGGGTGATCTCTGCTGAGACGAAACGGGCCTCGGCCCGGTCAGACTCCAGCCGTTCACAGCGGATTGGCTCACCATCCGGGTTATCCGTCCAGAGCGTTTTGGCCTTGCGTCCAAAGTTTCTGGCCACCACCGCCCCGGCAGCTTGCAGGATGGTGGGGGTGGAGCGGTAGTTCTGTTCCAGTCTGATGACCGACACGTTGGGAAAATCCTTTTCAAATTCAAGGATATTGCGGATGTCAGCCCCGCGCCAGGAGTAGATTGACTGGTCATCATCCCCCACCACGCAGAGATTCTGGCGTTCACCGGCCAGCAGGCGGATCAGGCGGTATTGCACCGGGTTGGTGTCTTGATATTCGTCCACCAGCAGCCACTGAAAACGGCCCTGCCAGCGGGACAAAACCTCGGGAAACAGCTCAAACAGCCGCACGGTCTGCAGGATCATGTCGCCGAAATCCAGGGCGTTGCAGCGCTTGAGCCGTTCCTGATAGGCAGCATAGGTCCTGATGAACTGCTGGTTCCAGAGATCCCCCGGCGGTAGTTGCTCCGGCAGCAGTCCCCGGTTTTTACAGTCATCAATTCGCGCACCGATGCCGTTGGCCGGATAGCGTTTGTCATCCAGATTCAGCTCTTTAATGACATCTTTCAGCAGCCGTTCGCTGTCTTTGTCATCATAAATGGCAAAGGATGGCTCATAGCCAAGCTGGTGAATCTCCTGACGAAGAATACGGCCGCAGGTAGCGTGGAAGGTGGCAATTAGCGGGGTGTCGTGGGAGCCGAGCAGGTGCTGCACCCGTTCGGCCATCTCTTTAGCTGCCTTGTTGGTAAAGGTTACGGCAAGGATGCTCCAGGGGCGGATGCCATGTTCGCGGATCAGATGCACGATCCGGTGGGTGATCACGCGGGTCTTGCCGGAACCGGCGCCGGCCAGGATTAGCAGCGGACCTTCGGTGTGCAGTACGGCCTGTTGCTGCGGTTGATTGAGATGGGCTAATAAATCCATACAGGGGTTGTAGTATCGTGTATCTGCAGCGTCAAGAAAAAGTAGAGACTACAGCAGTGGTCTCACGCAGGTAGGCCAGGATTTCGCTGAAATCATCCGGCGGTTCACTGCTGAATTCCAGGTACTGGTTGGTGACCGGATGGATGAAGCCCAGTACGCGGGCATGCAGGGCCTGCCGTCCCAGATGGGCAATCATCCCTTTAAGTTTGGTGTCTTTCAGATTGTTGAAGCGGCCACCATCCGGGTAGAGCGGATCACCCAACAGCGGCATGTTGGCCTCGGTCAGGTGGACCCTGATCTGATGGGTGCGACCGGTCTCCAGCCGCAGCTGCACCAGACTGGCTGCACCAAACCGTTCCAGCACCCGCCAGTTGGTGGTCGCCTCCTTGCCGTGCTTTGCCTTGCCTGACATCCGCAGGCGGTCGGTGGGATGACGGCCAATGCTGTTGCTGACCTTGCCGGTATCTTCATTAGGAGAACCATAGATCAAGGCCCAGTAGAGCCGCTTGATACTGTGTGCTGCAAACTGTTCTGCCAGCCCCCGGTGGGCGATATCATTTTTGGCAGCCACCAGCACGCCGGAGGTGCCTTTGTCCAGGCGATGCACAATGCCCGGCCTGATCTCGCCACCAATACCGGACAGGTCGGTACAGTGACCCAGAAGGGCGTTCACCAGGGTGCCGGAATCCACCCCTGCGCCAGGGTGGACGGTCATACCGGCCGGTTTATTGATCACGATCAGGTCATGGTCTTCATAGAGAACATCCAGGGGGATCTGCTCTGCCAGCGGCACTGCCGGTGCCGGCGGTGGTATATCAACCGTAATCTGTTCACCACCAGCCAGCTTCATTGATGAGCGTGGCTTTCCCTCGACCAGCAGCACCTGACCATCGTCAATCAGACGTTGTACCGCGGCCCGACTCAGATCCACTAATTGTGTTGCCAGAAAAGCATCCAGCCGTTGTCCGGTTGCTTCAGGCGGCACCTCAATACAATAACGAGTTATTTCCACGGACTCTCCAAACAGAAGAGGCGCGCCACCAGGACACGCCTCTCTAGGTATATACACGTTAGTTTAAACGCTACCAGATGACTGATTCAATCTTGCCAGCCCGTTTGATCAGGATATCCACCAGGGTCAGATCAAACATCCGCTCCGGGTTCAGTTCCGGGGCAACGCGCGAGTAAAAGTGTTGCCGTCCTTCTTCGATCTCTTCAGTTAGTATTTCAAAAATATTATCATTCTTGATGCCACTTTCAACCTTCTCCTGATTGTAGATCGCCACATCGGAGATAATGGCCCGTGCCAGACGTGCCGCCTGTTCCTTGGTGGTGAGGATATTCATGATTCTTCCTTTCGGAGGGAAGTCATCCAAGCATTTTGGTACTCTAGCGTAGTTTTAACGCAAAGTAAATCAAATGGCTTAACGAGTGCCCTCTTCCTGATCAGTCCGGCGCGTTGAGGCAGCAGCGTCTGCATTGTCAGGCTTAACGGTTACTGTTATTTTTCGTCCGTCTCGTAGAATCACCACCGGCAGTGCAACTCCGATACGGGTGACCGCCACCAGCTGCTGCAGATGGGACGGATCACGTACTTCGATGCTGCCAAGCATAAGTACGACATCACCCGTGCGTATGCCACCTTTTGCAGCTGGGCCATCAGCTTGCACACCAGCAATCAAGGCTCCAGTTGGTTTGGGCAAGCCCAAAGAGCGCGCCTCATCTTCGCCAACCGGTTTAATGCTGACCCCCAGCCAGGCCCTGGTCACCTTGCCCTTTTCAACCAGCTGACTGATGATCGGGCTGGCCATATTGGTGGGGATGGCAAAACCAATTCCTTGCCCCGCCGCCACAATAGCGGTGTTAATGCCCACCACCTCACCGTGGATGTTCAGCAGGGGGCCACCGGAGTTACCGGGGTTGATGGAGGCATCGGTCTGGATAAAGTTTTCGATGCTTTCAATCCCCACATTTGAACGGCCCGTAGCAGAGATGATCCCCACGGTCATGGAACGCTCCAGGCCAAACGGGTTACCAATGGCAATCGCCCATTGCCCCACCTCAATCCGGTCCGAATCTCCCAACACTGCCACCGGCAGGTCAGTGGCATCTATCTTGATCACCGCAATATCGGTCTTGGGATCGCCACCCACGACCCTGGCCTCATAGACCTTGTCGTTGGAAAGCTTGACCCGGATACTCTCTGCATCCCGAACCACATGTTCGTTGGTGACAATAAAACCATCACGGCTAATAATAAAACCTGATCCCAGGCTCCTGTTACGCCGGGCCTGGGAGCCGCCACCAAAAAACTCCTCAAACAGTGGTGGCAGGTCAGGCATGGGGCGCACCAGCTTTTTGCGGCTGATGGTGGAAATATTAACCACAATCGGGGTGACTTTTTTGGAAACCTGATTGAAGGCACGCTGGGTTGACAGGATATCAGTCGGCACATCCTTGACCGGCGCTTCTGCTTCAGCAGCAGGACGTTTTGATTTAAAAAAGAGTGGCTCATCCTTGGACGATGAACAGGCGCTAACCGAACCGATGATAAAAATCACCAGAAGAAGACGGGATAGATCTCGCATCATATTGACAACCTTGCTGAATGAAATGTATACAGAACATCATCTGTGCCGTAGAACAGGGTTAGGCTAGCTTAAAGATTACTGGCTGTCAACTGCCTGGCCCGGCATGGCAATGGCAGCACTCAGGAGGCGAATAGTGACCGATATCAA